>NZ_JAQTUH010000010.1 GCF_028710345.1 Sulfuricurvum sp.
GAATCAATCCCCTCTTTATCAATCATTTCTGTAGCGGTCTGCAACAGCTCTTCTTTAAGATTACCGTGATGATAGGGGGATATTTTTTTTACGGGCTCATTATTCATGGTAGTATTGTAACATGCTATTTATAAAATTGAACTCTAAATGTTGACATTGTTTACATTTAATGTTAACATTGTCAACATAAAACATCGACTGACTAGAAAAAGGAAATCATCATGAGGAATACGGCTCTATTGCTCCTCACCGCCCAAACACTAATGTGTGCAGATTTGGCAACTTTGTTACCGAGTGCTAAAACCAATTTGCGTGTGGAGTCTACACGTTTGGAGATTCAAAAGTCTCAGTTGTTACTTGATGAAGCTAGGACTGCCTATTTCCCCACCGTCACGGCAACAGCCCTCTATAAGAAAAAAGATAAAACACCCGCCTTTGAACCCAATCAAATCCAAGGTGCTGAATTAGGGGCACAAATCACCGTTTTTGATGGATTTCGACGTGAAGCCCTTCTCGATGCTCTCCATTCTTCAATGGCATCGGCAACCCATTCTTTGGCACAAGAAGAGCAAAATGTCCTCATGGAGACCATCGCGGCGTATTACGATTATCTGGATACCCAAGATCGACTGAGTGTTATTAAAGAGAAAAAAAATGAGATTCTCTCCGAAGTACAACGGTATGAGATTTTGGTAAAAAACGACCTTGCTACCACCGATATCCTCAAATCGCTGATTGCATCGAAACTCGAAACCGAGTATGATGAACAAAATCTCAAAATGTTACTCGAAAAACATCGAAAACACCTCGAACTTCTCAGCGCAACGTCTATCCATGAGCCAATCGTCTACCATGAACTTTCTCTCCCTTCATTGACGAAAGTAGAGCGTCATGATATACAAAGCGAACAAGCCAAAATCGATATTTTACGTAATACCGAAGATCGTTATACCTATCTCCCCTCGCTCACCCTCGAAGCAAAACACAAATATCTTGAGTATAGCGGCTACGATACGATGGGGGGAACCAATCTTCAACCCCTCAACCAAAACGAGATAACTGCCTCCCTTTCTATGACACTGTTTGACATGGGACGTATTTCAAAAGAGCGTGAACAAGCACGTATCGATACCCTAAAAGCACAAAAATTTCTCGATTACAAAACACAAAGCCTGAACAATGATGCCGAAATAGCGCTCATGTCGATTCAAACGTCTCAGCGTGCTTATGAAGCGGCAAAAGCGGAAGAGGAAGCACGGAGCGAAGTATTTGGTTATATCAAAAAACGTTTTGAATCGGGGCTAGTGAATACCACTACCTATCTGAGTGAACTGACCAATCTTACTCAATCACGTACAAAAGTTAAAAATGCTCTCAACACGCTCCAAGTGGCAAAAGCAAACGCTGCATATACCCATGGAATCGATTTAATGACACTATTAGAGGAGAAAAAATGAAAAAAATAGCCCTACTCTCAACCCTTTGCACCCTATCGTTATGGGCTGATGTCTATGCCACGTTTGAAACACAAGCATACCGTGAAGCCTCACTGGGGATGAATGCCTCAGGTATTGTCAAAACACTCAATGCACGTGAAGGTGATCGTGTCAAAAAAGGTTCACTACTCCTTTCATTGGAGAGTTCCGAAGAGGAAATTTCACTTAAAATGGCAAAAGCTGATCTCGAATCACTCGAAAAAGAGTGTACATTTTTGAGCGACCAATACGCCCGTTATGAAAAAAGTGCACAGGTTTTCGATAAAAATACCCTCCAAAAACTTAAAAGCGAACTCGACGCCAAACTCTCTCAACGTGAACGTGCCCGCCTTGCCACAGCGTTTCAGACCCAAAAACTCTCTAAAATGTCCCTTTATGCCCCTTTTGCAGGGAGTATTGCTCAAAAAAACATTGAAGTAGGTGATTTTGTGACAACGATGGGAGGAGCACCGCTCTTTAAACTGATCAGCGACCAAAGCCGTCTACTCATCCGTTACGACTCCAAATATTCCCAAAATGTTAAACGGGGAGATAAATTTTGTCTCAGCATTGATGGTCAATCAACCGGAAAATGTGCCGTAATTACCAAAATTTACCCCACCGTCGATAGCAAAACACGTCAAATGACCGCTGAAGCTGACGGTTTTGGTCTCCGTCCCGGCACGTTCGGTGATGGCACGATTATGGCTAAATAGGAGTTATTATGCACAAAATAGCCATTACTCGCCCTATCACGACCATAATGTTCGCCCTTGCTCTGATTTTTTTCGGGCTGGTTGAACGCGCCGGTATGCCATCGGCTCTCTATCCCAATGTTGATTTTCCTATCGTCATTGTCACAACCCTCTACAAAGGCTCTAATGCTGATATTGTCGAGAGTAAAGTAACGGATAAAATAGAAGAGGCACTCAGTGGTATTTCGGGACTCGAAACCCTCAGTTCAGACAGTTCCAAAGGGTACAGTGTTGTTGTTGCCCAGTTCAAACTCTCCAAAGACCTCGATGAAGCGGTCAATGATGTACGGGATAAAGTCTCCAGTATTCAGCTCCCTAACGAAGTGGATAAACCGATTGTAGACAAACACTCTGCCGATGCCGCTCCCGTTATGACCCTCTTTTTATCAGGGAGCGATACAATTGCGCTGATGAAACATGCCGATGAAGTGTTAAAATCACGTCTGCAACGTATCGAGGGGGTAGGAGGGGTAACTATCGCCGGATTGCGTAAAAAACAGATACTTATTACACCCGATCCTGCACTTCTCTCCAAATACAATCTTACCCTCAACGAATTCATCGGTCTCATTCGCGCACAAAATATTCGGATGGATGGAGGACGTACCCTCTCAGCAACACATGAGTATCAACTTCTCATTGATAACGATGCAAAAACACCGCAAGCCCTCGCCAATTTACAGCTCAAAGAGGGGCTAAGTGTCGGTGATATCGCCAAAGTAGAAGTCTCTTTAGCCGAAGAGAAAAGCTACGCCGCGCTGGATGGCAAATCGGGTGTCCTCTTAATGGTTAAAAAAATGACAGGTGCCAACGAGATTTCCATTGCCGATGCGATACGCTCTGAACTTCCTGCATTGCAAGCATTAGAACCCTCTATGACCCTCACCCCGCTTCAAGATGCGACGGGATACATACGAGATACACTGAAAGGGGTGCAGTTTGACCTCCTTTTGGGCTCGTTTCTCGCTTCTTTGATTATTTTTCTCTTTTTACGTAATCTCACCCTCACCCTCATCGCCGCCGTTTCGTTACCGGTATCGATTTTAGGTGTTTTGGCGATTATGGGATGGACAGGTCAGACGTTCAACCTACTCACCCTCACTGCACTCACTCTCGCTATCGGTATCATCATCGATGATGCTATCGTCGTTATCGAAAATATTTTTAAACGGCTCGAAGCGGGACGTGATCGACAAAACGCTGCGATAGAGGGGGTAGGAGAGATCCTGTTTTCCATCGTTGCCATCTCTGCTATGCTCCTCGCCGTTTTCGTCCCCGTCGCTAAGATGAGCGGAATTGTCGGACGATTTTTTACCAGTTTTGGGGTAACCATTATCGCGGCTATCGGGGTCTCTTTTGTCATCGCCATAACCTTGATTCCTATGATTGCATCTCAGATTGCCAAAGGTGAGCACAGCCGTTTTTATCATAGAACAGAGCATTTTTTCGTTGCGTTAGAAGAGCTTTATCGCCACGTCATCACAATCGCCATCCGATACAAAAAAACAACGCTCTTGAGCGCATTGGGAATCTTTATAGTCTCTATCATCCTCTCGGGGACACTGGGGATGGTTTTTATGCCCAAAGAAGATAAGAGCCAATTTAACGTCACTCTAAAGACGGCGGCAGGGACAAGTATTCATGCAATGAAATCACTATCACTGGATGCTCAAAAACAGATAAAAGCATTGAGTGAAGTGGAATATTGTACCCTCTACGTCGGGCGTGGAACCGATCAAAAAGCAAACGAATCCTCCCTCTACGTCCATCTCAAACCGATTCATAAACGCACACGAAGTCAAAAAGAGGTGATGGATAATATCCGCGATATATTAGGTAAAATGAAAGTGTTTACGATGAGTAGTGTGACCGAAGTAGACGACCTCGGCGGCTATGAGATTAATACACCGTTTCAAATCATTCTCAAAGCTCAAAATGCCGAAGATGCCGAAGCCTCTGCACAAAAGCTTATGAGTCTTTTGCATACCCTAAAAGGGACAACCGACGTTCAAAGTAATATTCAACCCAAAGCACCTCAATTGACGATTACCGTCCTTAGCGAAAATGCACGCCGATTAGGGGTTAATATCGATGATATTTCCCGCGTTATCGCCAGTTCCTATTCAGGTGAAAACACCATTACATTTATGCGCGAACGGGGCAAAGAGTACGATGTCATGATGCGATTAGATGAAAACCGTCGTATCGATACCCACTCTCTTGACACCCTTAGCGTCCGTGCCAATAACGGTAGCATGGTACGTCTATCATCCGTTATTCAGATTACCAATTCTCTCGCACCAACAACTATTAAACGGTTTGACCGTCTCAAAAAAGTGATTGTAGGAGCCGATTTGACCCGTGAGTTGCCACTCGACAAACTGGTTACAATTGTCCAAGAGCGTCAAAATGAATGGCTTACCAAAGGGGTCTCTTTTGAACTCGACGGCGATGCAAAATACATGAAACAAAGTAACGATGCCTTCGGTGTTGCCATCGGTGCCGCTATCGTGATGATTTATCTCATCCTCGCTGCACTGTACGAATCACCGCTACAACCGATTATCATTATGAGTGCATTGCCACTGAGTTTTACGGGGGCATTTATCGGTCTGTGGGCGGCAGGGATGAATATGTCGCTCTTTAGTATGATGGGATTGATGCTTTTGATGGGACTAGTGGGTAAAAACTCTACCCTCGTCGTCGATGCCGCCAACCGCCTTTTAGAATCTGGCAAACCGGTCGATGAAGCGATTATCGAAGCTGGAATATCACGCTTACGCCCGATTTTGATGACAACAACAGCGATGACATTCGGAATGCTCCCACTCGCCCTCTCAATAGGAGAAGGCTCAGGAGTCAAAGGACCAATGGGGGTTGCCGTCATCTGCGGACTGATTCTCTCCACAATCACCAGTTTGATTGTCGTTCCTGCACTCTACAAAGCCCTCGCACCGCTGGATGCTAAAATTCGTAAACTTTATACGATTAAAAAAGAGCCTATCGAGGTCGGATAATTCCGTCCTCATTTTTTAAATCCCGTCGCATCGTCTCTCGAACATAATCCATACCGTTATAAAACTCCCGCATCATCACCGAAAACAGATACGTTCCTCGTGTACTCACTTTACCATCATGAACTCTTCCAAAAAGTTTCAAAAAAAGATTTTCTATCCACAAATGCTCACGATCAGCAGAACGTCCAAACAGCTCCACCATCATCCGATATTGACGTATTGCATGTGAAGGAAACGTGAGAGAATGGGTGATAGGGAGCTGTTTATGGATTAACGCTTCCGCGTACTCTTGGAGTGAAAAGGTGTTGGCATAGAGGGTATCGCCGATAAAACTAAACGCACCGCTTCCAATCCCGACGTATTCACTCCGCTCAATCACATACTCATCGATAATCCCCTCACCCTCCAGCGACCATGCCCAAGATGAACGCTCTGTGTAAACGGCACTCATCCGCTCCAAAATGATGCGGTAGAGTTTTGCCTCTTGCGTATCGCTGAGAGAGCCCCACCGTTTGCTCAAAGACTCCCGAATCCCCGGTGCGTACATCAACGGATAAAAGGTTACTTGAGGGGGACGAAGGGTGAGGATCGTATCGATCTCACGATGCAGTGCCTCTTCGCTCTGATGCGGATAGTTGTATATTATATCGATGTTGACAATCGGAAAAAGGGGGATTGCTTTTTTGACCTTGGCGTACTGCTCATCCGCAGAGCCAAACTTTTTGTACCGCCCAATCTGTTTGAGAGTGTCATTATCAAAGCTCTGAATCCCGATGGAGAGACGGTCGATTTTTCCCCGCAAACACGCGTCCTCCAAATCACCTATATGCTGAGGATCGCTCTCGCATGAGACTTCACGAATTTCAAACAACGATTTTGCCAAATCGATCGTCTTAGCGAGTTCACGGGGCAGTATCGTTGTCGTACCCCCTCCAAAATAGATCGAATCAAACCGATACCCCAGCGCGTGAACCATCCGCATCTCCTGATGAAGCAGTTCAAAATAGCGCAATGCACTCGGCTCATCAAATCGGAACTTATGAAAAGAGCAATATGGACACAGCGTCAGACAAAAAGGGATATGGATGTACAAAAGACGTGGTGTTTGATCGGATGAAGGGGGTAACGAATTTTGGGTAGGTTGGAGGTGAAGATACTTTTTCACTGCCCATTGCATCGTCACTGACGCGATTTTTTCAATAAAACCAAACTCGATTTTAGAGTGGTCACTGTAATAAAATATCATTTTATCCCCATCTTTAGAGGTATTATAGCATGATGAACTGCTGTCTTTAAAGAATTTTATTTAAGACTTTTTATCGTTTTGAGTTGTTGTTTAATTTTCTTAATATAGGCTATAGACGTAGTATTATTGGCATCAACTTCAAGTACTGATTGAAATACGACAAGAGCATTTTCCATATCTTGTTTTTTATAATATTTGAGACCTTGTGAAATCAACTCAGGAATATTTTGTTCACATTGCTTTTTTGAGGTTTCTAGTATATATTGTCCCTCTTTATTATTTGGTTCTGCTTCTAAAACTTTAGACGCATATTTCATTGCCATACGATAATCTTTTTGTTCAAAAGCAGTTCGAGCTAGTTTTACTTTTTTTTGCCCCTCCTGTGCAGAAGCAAGATGATCAAGCTTTATCCTTTTCTGCTCTTCTTGCTTAGAAGCAAACTGATCAAGATATTTTTGCGCTGTTGGTTCTTTCGGATAGATTTGTAATATATGTTCAAACTTATTCAAAGCTTCATCATACTTTTGATCTTCATAAAGCTCTGTTGCCTTCTCAAGATTTGTCTTGCGATAACCCTCTAATATCTCTCGTGCCTTTAGAACTAAAAAATTTGAATCATCATATTGGGCAAGCTCTTCAAGTGATTGATTCAGAGATTTGAGTGCAGGAGTAGATTGATTATTTTTTTGAAGTTTTGTATTGAGATCATCTTCACGTGCAGAGAGTAAATTCACTATATCCTTATCATTTTTTAGCTTCTCATATTGATCTTTTCCATCTTTATATTTTGGATTACAACGCAGCATACGGTTAAACTCGATAAGGGCTTGCTTTTTGTCACTCTCCCGCATTTTTATTCCGCGTTCATAATAATAGGCGCTTCTCTCTTCAGCTTTCTCCGCGATCCTCTTAATACGGTTAAGAGGGATAACCGCACGTCCCTCATAAAAATTCACCGCCTCGAAATCGTCAACCGCCGCTGCATAATATCCTTGAGCATAATGTGCTTCACCTTGTGCACTTCGATGAGCTATATCCTCTTGAACACTACTGTAGAGTATCCGTTTTTGTTCAGGGGTAAAGATAGGGATCATTAGTGAGCTGCACCCACTCAAAATGAAAGCAACCAAGAGAAATGTCAGTTGAAAAAATTTCATACACATAACCCTTCCATAGTGATAGCCACAACTGAAACAGGTCTTTTGAGGCCTTTAACATTAATCTCATAAGCAGGTTTAAAAACGCATGGGAGAGTAGCTAAAATACACGTTTGTACTTCAATCAATATTTGTCCAGCCTCTGCAAGAGAACAAAGTCGGGCGGCAAGATTAACTTCGGAACCAATCGATGTAAAATCCATACGGTCATGTGAACCGATATTACCGACAATCACCTCACCATAATTTATCCCAATACCAACATTACAAATGGTATGATTTTCTGCTTTACGTAGCTCATTTGCATCAGCAATGGCTGTTTGAATAGCGATAGCGCACTCTATGGCATGGTCAACACCATCGTCACCGCTAAAAGATGCCATAATTTCATCTCCTACAAACTTGTCAATATCGCCACCAAATCTCTTGATAATTTGTGACTGTAAGTCAAGATAATAATTGACGATTGTAACAACTTCATCCGGTTTTTTATCAATACTCATAGCGGTAAAACCTCGAATATCTGAAAAGAAAAAGGTCATATTTCTGTATTCACCACCTAAAATACTATGCTTATCAGAATCTTCTTGAATCATACACATTGTAGAATCAGAAACAAATTTTTCCATTTTATCACGCTCTCGCAACCCTCTCACCATACGATTAAATCGTGTAGCAAGCTCTTCGATTTCATCATTTGTTTTGATTGAGAGTTTAACATTCAGATTACCATTCATAACATCGGTTGCAGCATCTGCAATACGCAAAATAGGCCTTGTAAAATGCATCCCGGCAAAATAGATTAGTAACACTGTAAAAACAATGATGATAATGGCAATATAGACCGATAAATGTATCACTTCTCGTAATACTTTATTGATCGTTTCCTTATCGTATTTTAAAACAGCTAAACCAAGTACAATCGGTTTCCCTTGAAAATTATAAATGACTGGATGAATAAAACGGTAGAACTCAGATGTCTCATCAATAAAGATTTTATCGTTACTGTATTCTGAAAAATTTTGTATTAAATTTAGTTCAGTGAAATCTTTTTGCGGAATTTTTGAAAATCCCGCAAAATATTGATATATCGATCCATTAGCAGTTTTTTTACGAACATAAATCGATACGTCCATTAATCCTTCAATATGAGAATTTTGAACATCTTTAACCATTTCTGCAAGATTAATCTCATTTTCTTTACTTCGTTCCAAAAGGGCATGAGTAGAGAAGTCGGCAATTTGTTTAAGAGATGTTGTGGCAACTTCGAAGGCTTTTTTTTCAATGGAGGATTGTGTGATTTGGATTATAAATGTACTTAAAATAGTAATTGTAAAAATGATTAGAAGTGATGTAAAACCGATAAGTTTGAGTTTTAATCCACCCTTTTTAATTACGTATCGTATACGTCTGTTCATAAATGCACCTCGAATATCTATGAAATTGTACCTTTTATTGCATTTGAGTCTACTAAATTTTATTTAATAATTTTCAAAATGGCTATACTTTCACTACTTATACAAAAGATGCAACCATGACCTTAGACGATTTACACCGCCATCTTAAAAACGCTTCTGTATCGCTTACCCACGAATATACTCGTCTTTTTCACGGACGGGGTAATACCTATGGTAACTACCGGTTTCTCACCGTAGACAGTGTCGATAAAGTCCTTTTTGCAGTCTTATTTGAGATGGACGATGAAGAAGAAAAAATTATCACTATGTTGCGTGAATTTTACATGAATGACGACAAATGGGAAGCTTTGGTAATTCAGCACCGCTATCTTCCCTCAGCACCATCAACGGTGATTATGGGAGAGTTACCTAGCCAAACCTTTGCTATTGAAAACAATCTCAAATACCGTATAAACTTTCTAAATGCCCAAAACATCGGATTTTTTCCCGATATGAAGCTCGGACGCTCATTTGTTCGTGAGCATGCAAAGGGTAAAAACGTCCTAAATCTTTTCTCGTACACCTGCTCATTCTCCGTTGTCGCGATGGATGCAGGAGCTTATAGTGTTGTCAATGTCGATATGAACAAAAACGTCCTCACGATAGGGAGAGAAAATCACCGTCTCAACGCCATTGAGACCAAAAACGTGGAGTTCATGCCCTACAACATCCTCAAGTCATGGAGCCGTATCCGCAAAAGCGGCCCCTATGATCTCATCATCATCGATCCCCCCAGCTTTCAAAAAGGCTCATTTGCCGCAACGTCTGATTATGAGAAGATTATAAAGCGGCTCCATGAGTTTGCGGCGCAGGAGTGTATCGTCCTCTCAGCGCTCAATGCCCCCGAACTAGAGTGCGAATTTATCAAAACCCTATTTCGTGAAAATGCACCTGAATTTGAGTATGTCGAGAGATTGGAGAATTTGGAGAGCTTCCCCGAAATAGAGGAAGAGCGAAGTTTGAAAAATTTGATTTTTAAACGAGTAGTGGATGGTTAATTACGCCGAATATTTTTCAATGTTTGAGAGGGGAGTTCATCAAAAAGTTCTTTATAATATTTTGCAAAAAGTGAAAAATTCGTATATCCACACTCAATAGCTACTTGAGTAACTGACACACCCTGCCCTGTCTCAAACATCCTTTTGGCATTTAAAAAATTTTGTTTTCTCAACCATTGCGTTGGAGTTATACCTAGTTGTTTTTGAAAAGCAATTTGTAGTGATCGGGTAGATAACCCTGTAAAACGTTCTAAATCCCCAATAGTTCTGAATTGGTAATCTGTTTCATGAACATAATCCATTAACGTTTGTACAATAGAGCGTCCATCATAATGGGTAATTGTTTGAGGTGTGAGATTAGTAAAAAACTTATGCGGGATTAACATCATGACGATTAATCGATAAAACTGTTCGTCAATCCTAAGATTTTCAAGCATATCGGGAGTTGTTCTGACAAAATCAATATAATGACATAATTTACGAACCATTAAATCAAATGAAATATCTCCGTAAGTGAGTGGTATTAATCGTGGTTCATATAACCGTAAATCGTTCATAGTAACATTTTGAAAACCTAACATCGACACGGCAGTTTGAAAAATTATTTGTGGATTGAGATCGACAGTCAATAAAGAACGGGTTGACGATGTACCGGAACGAGCGATATTCGGCATCAAAATCGCGTACCCGTTTTGTTGCCAGTGATATACTTTAGCATCTAACAATGTATCATTGTCACCCACAAAAGGTATCATTAAATTAATCTCTTTAAAATCAGTTGTATCAACAAATACGGGAGTTGCCACACTAGCAATCAACCGAAGCTGATTAAGTTTTAAAAAGAATGTTTTGCTCTCAAAATTTTTAGGATTTCCAAGAGCACTAAACTGTTGTAAAGATGGGACAACTTTGGCAATTTGATGAGAATAAATTTTTGAATCACTATGATAAACCGCTTCATTATTCCCAAAAATAAGCGATGGGAGTGTACTTTTTAACCCCATATTTCTCACTTTAATTTTTATAATTGTTTTATTATATAGTATTTTTCTATAAATAATTACCTATTTCTCACTCCCTAACTAAAGAATAAATACGTTTTTTTTGCATTGCTATTTCGTATTGATGGTAGCGAAAACTTTAGAATATTGGGATAATTATAGAGTTAATTAAAGGCAATATATAGATGATTAATTCAAATGAAATAGATGTATTACGACGTGAATTATGTAAATTAAGTGTTATCGGAGTCGGTATGTTAGTGACCGGTTGCGGTGGCAGCGGTGATAGCGGAAATGCAGGTAGTGGCAGTAGCGCATCGACGGCACTGACCAACGACCAAATACGGGACAAAGCACTCGATATTATGCGTCAAACCGATCTCAGTCCCATGCTTTATGAATCAGGCAACTGGTCTAACGGTGCATACAACGACTGGGTATTCTATCTGACGAAACAAATAACGGAAACACAATACGTCACAGCTCGTTCTACCTCGCCGTATGCGAGCTATTATCCTACGCTTGAGAGCTATAAATTTAATCAATTGCCAGAAATTCCAGTTGATTATACCTTGGTATATACATCAGGTGCCAGGGGATATATGGATAATCGCAGTGATTATAATGTTCTAAGCCATCGGTATTATTACAATAATAGTAATCCGCTTTATTTAACGACTTGGATAAACATCATGCATGACATGATAATGCGTGAGCGAAGTGTCATCGGGCAACACTATCTCGACATCAGTACAGGCAATGGCGGAAACTTATTAAATATGAGTTTTTTTCTCGCTACGTTAATTTATACTTTGGCTCTCTTTGCAAAATCAACTGGACGTCCTACAACAGGAACTGGAAGCGGATGGGGAACGAACGATATAGCCGCAAAATCCCAGACAACTACACTCTCTGATACGCAAAAAGCACTTTTTCCTACTGATAAAATTCTTGATATCATAAAAGCTTTGGTTACAAACTATTCTGCTCCATTTATTACCTATGGTGTACAAAACAGACCTCCGAACCAAAAGTTGACTTATATCGCATGGATGGCGATGCTTACACACTTTTTTCCGGATGTGACAGAGGTCAAAAACTTCTCAGGAGAAGTCGATTCCCTTATGCATGCATTTTTAGCACAAGACACGTATCGTGATGGAGGTGTCATCGAACAATCCTTTAATTACTCGGACGATGTGATCAATTGGCTAACTCGATTACAACGATTAACAAGTCGCTCCTGGTCTTCAACGACTTCATCAGCCATACAAGATTATTGGCGACAAGCCGCAGCTATCCTTAACCCGTTTGGCAGTCGCCCAACAATGGATATTACCAGCTGGAGCACTACCGCATCGACCAATATACCTGCCACGACCTTTGGCCAAACATCGATTGCATTTCCATATAGCGGTTTTTACGTCCAACGCTCCGATTGGAGTAGTAATGGCGCGTATATGTTTCTCTTCTCCCGCAGAGCCGCAGCGGGACACTATATGCCGGCATCGAACTCTATTCAAGTAGCCGCGTATGGACGGACACTCTTAAATGTTGCAGCATATCACTCTTACACTGGCTACACTAATTCAAATGCTTATTTGGCAGAGTCCTCTACATGGAAATCAACCACGATCATTGTCGATGGACATTCTCAATCAAGAGGCGGTTCAACAGCTGGAATACAATCTGACTCTAATGGAAATTTTCAAACGGTTAATCCTGTACCGTCCCGTTGGGGAACATCGGATGTGTTTGATTTTATGGAGAGTACCCATGATGCTGATTACACGTATGACCCTTATACTAGCACCACAAATACTTCGACGGGTGTTGTTCATAAACGTATGATTGTCTTTATCCGTGAACTTAAAGCATGGGTGATTGCCGACTATCTCATTCCTACAGCTGGAGGAACCCATAACTACACACAAATTTGGCGCTATCCTTCTCCCACTAATGGAGGATTTAACCTTTCACAGGTCGTCTTACCAACTACAGACGCTGTGAAACGACTTTACACAAACGATACGACTAGCGGAGCCGTGAATCTCTCAATCTATCAAAGTGCTCCTCAGACTCTCAACCACACCAGCTATTTTGGTTCTACCGATCCAAACACTCGCTATGGATTTGACAACACCCCTAACCCCTCTATTTCGGGAGCACCTAGTTTTTCGTGTGATGTTCATACGACTTGGACTGGTAATAGTACCCAAGCAATACTCAGCGTCCTTATTCCATTCCAAGGTTCAGACGGTGTTACGGCAAGTTCAAATACCTCTGCAGGTTTAAACGCAGGATTGACTTTAGTTATTAATGGAAAAACAGTCGATGTAAGTGCCATTCCCGCAACAACAGCTGCTCAATGTGCCCTTAATCTTACTTATACGAACTCTGGCGGTACACAAAACGTCGTTATCGGTGATTTAGCCATAACCTCTGCAAGCTATATTCAATTCAATAACGGTTCAAAACAACCACTAGTTGTTCCTTCCGGATTTTCATGGAGTACCGATTCATCGGGTACTTTAACAGCAAATTACACAGCATAGGAGAAAACAATCATGAATCCATTCATAAAAATAGTTTCAGGGGGAATTTTACTCTCCCTTTTGGTATCTACATCACAACTTTCAGCGAACGAGTTACCCAACCTAGATGGTATATGGAGCAGTGAAGGGATCGAAAATTACGGTACAGTTTATGCGACACGAACCTTTGTATTTAAAGATAAATCATGGAGTGTTGCATTTGATGCATATGCTGATTCACAAAAAAAGCTTCCTTTATTCTCTCTTGATGTAGGTGGCTTTTATGTTGTCGGGAATCCTTCTTCGATTGTAAATGGTGCGAGTGAGGGAATTTTTCCGGCAAACCATCGCAACGTCATCGCTCAAAGTAATGCTGGTGTACAAATGTTCGCCTCCATGGGATGCAATTTAGAAATAGGTAAATCAACCCCCTTGGTAAATCAAGGATGCGGTTTTATTCCCGGATTGATGCAGTCTATGGGTGAATATGATCTTTTATCCTACAAAAATGGGAAGCTCTATTTTGGAGATCGCTCAGGTGATCTGACCAAATCACGACCAAATACACTAACGACATACCCTGTCGTTAAAAAATAAATCAAAAAAAGAGGTTTACATGTCGAAAATTGTTCTTATTACTGGTACAAGTTCAGGTTTTGGAAGCTATGCCGCTCCACTATTGGCATCCCATGGGTATAAAGTATATGCAACTATGCGTGATATTAGTGGACGAAATAGAGAGCATTGCCTCGCCATGGAAGCTCAGCATCCCAATATTAAAGTTCTGGAACTCGAATTAACCGACAGTGCTAGTATTGAAAATTCTGTCAAATATATAATGACTACTGAAGGACGAATTGATGTATTGATAAACAATGCTGGACGTTTTTATATGGGCATCGGAGAAAGTTTTACAGAAGAAGATTTACTTCACATTTATAATGTAGATGTCTTAGGACCATGGCGTCTTATCCGTGCGGTTCTTCCATACATGCGAAATCAAAATAGCGGTTATATTATCACTGTAACAAGTAGCCTTGCACGTTTTTCTTGCCCATTTATGACCTGCTATGCATCTGCCAAACATGCACTTGAGGGGTTGTTGCAAGGGATGAAGTACGAATTAAAATCCTCTAATATCGATTTTACGTTTATCGAACCGGGAATCTATCCGACTAATGTGTTCAATAATTTCGGCAGAGGTTCGGATACATCACGCAACGCGGCATACGGTCCGATGGCACATATCGCCGACGGTATCAAAGCCCAATTGGACGATCTTTTTGCAAGCCCTCACGCAAACGATCCGATGCTGGTTGCACGGGCAATGCTCAAGCTGATCGAATCCGACTCTGTGAACCGCCCTATTCGATTGCCGGTAGACCCAAATGCGTCTGAATTTACCAATCGTCTTAATGAAGCTCATGATGAAGAATACCTTAAATTTTTAACAGCCTCAGGAATGGGGGAATTGCTATAAATGTTTTTTGGAAATAAGCACGAGATTGAAGATGCGGTTAAACCTCTCCATTCAAAAATAGCAGAGTTAGAACAAGAAATAAGCAATCTTAAGGGAGAGAATACTCAACTCCAAAAAGAAAACAGTCAATATAAAAATGATGCGGTTATGTTCGATCTGATACATCAGTTAACAGAGAATTTAACGAGTGCTTGCCAAACAGACTTGTCACTTTTACAAAAAGATCTTGCAGATAATGTTGGTAATTTAGAAGAGATTGAAATTTTAAATAAAACCAACCGTACAAATGCGATTGAAATCAATGAAGAGATTAGTGAAATCCTCGCAATACAGCAACAATTAGTGAACAACATCACAGACAATTACGGCTCAGTCGGTCAATTGAATGATGGAGTAGGATCAATCGGACAAGTCATTGATTTGATTAAAGATATTTCCGATCAAACAAACCTATTAGCACTTAATGCCGCTATCGAAGCAGCCCGTGCTGGTGAACATGGTCGTGGATTCGCTGTTGTTGCCGATGAAGTACGAAAACTGGCTGAACGTACTCAAAAAGCTACTCAAGAGGTAGCAATGAGCGTTCAAAGCCTCAAGCAAAATGCTATGGAAATACATGAACGTTCAAGCACAATGGAATCTATCTCATCAACCTCCAGTAATAAATTAGAAGAGTTCCGAACAACACTTTTAAATCTAGGAAATCGAACGCAAGAGATTGAAAATGATTCAACTAACGTACTTTATTCTGTTTTTATGGTTTTAGTAAAACTCGATCACTTGCTTTTCAAATCCAAAGGATATAAAACAGTTTTGAGTTCGAAAATTGAAGATGAATTTGCTGATCATCACCATTGTCGTTTAGGTAGATGGGCAGACGGCGGTAAAGGTGCAGAAATTTTTGGAAATACACCAAGCTTTAGACAACTCGAAACTCCTCATAAAGAAGTACATGACAATATATTATTAGCTGTTAAATGTGTAAGTGAAGGTAAGTGTGCTCAAGAATCAAAAAATGTGATAACTTACTTTAGAAATGCAGAAAATGCAAGTCGTAAAGTTATTGAAACATTAAATGCAATGTTAACTGAAGAACGTCAAAAAAGAGCAGTTAAAAAGAATACCTGATAATATTATTGCAGTAGTTAAACATAAATAGGAGTCTGATATGAATATTACCATTATAGGTGCTTCCGCTGGAGTAGGATTGTGTTGTGTAAAAAGAGCACTAGAGAGAGGTCATAAGATATCTACACTGTCTCGCTCAGACATTCCATTACCATCTAACTCTAATCTGACGATGATAAAAGGTAGTGCACTCAATAAAGATGACCTTACACACGTTATCAAAGATGCAGATGCCGTCATTGTAGCTCTTGGAACAGGTAAAAGTATGAAAGCAACAACCATGTACAGCGATTTCGCCCATTTGCTTGTAGAGATTCAAAATGAAATAAATACTAAAATACCGTTTATTGTCTTAACAGGGTTTGGTGCAGGAGATAGCTGGAACTATAATAGCTTTTTTATGAAACTATTTTTCAATCTTTTCCTCAAGGATATTTATAATGATAAAACGATCATGGAAAAAATCATCTCAACATCATCACTCCAATGGGAATGTATCCGTCCCGGATTATTGCTCGATAGACCATTAAGCGAAAATTACAGAATAGAGAGCGAATTATACAAAAAGATGGATATAGGGGGAATTTCTCGTAATGATGTTGCAGATTTTATGATCAAACAAGTAGAAAATCCTACCTATCTTTTTCAGTATCCCGCATTGTCGAATCGATAATATCGTACACAATTCTATACTACAAATTGGAAAATTTGGAGAGCTTCCCCGAAATCGAGGAAGAGCGAAGTTTGAAAAATTTGGTTTTTAGACGAGGTTCTTAAGGTCTCGCCGCAATCTTCATCGCCAATTTTCTGGCAAACGGAAATACGAGCAAAATCGTAGGAAAGGCGATAGCATACGCCACAAACCACGCATGTAGCCATATCCCGACAAATCCCTTGACTAACCCTAGATTAATAAGGGTAATCGCCCCCGACATAATAAAGCTCATAAAACCCGAAAGCAAAGCCGCTTGCACCTGATGTAAGTATTTAACTGAAACCATATTTTTCCTTTTCTAATGACTGCTGCACGCAATCGTAATATTGTTATCCCGTGCATACTCTGCACCCCAATCTATCATCTGATTGAGGATAGGTCGCAAAGCTTCACCATGCGAGGTAAGACTGTACTCTACTTTCGGCGGTACTTGCTCATAGATAACACGACTTACAAGTCCGTTTTCTTCCATCTCCCGTAGCTGTTGCGTCAGCATTTTTTGAGTGATACGGGGCATAAGACGGAGCATTTCACCGTTACGGAGCACTTTTTTATCGAGTAGATGCCATAGTATCAACCCTTTCCACTTCCCGCCGATAACCTCCATAGTGAGTTCAAACGGGCAATTAAATCGTGATTCTTCAATCATTTATAGTTACCTTTTAGTATGTATAGTACTTTTTAGTACGTTCTTGACAGTAAATACTGTATACTATAAAATCTCACCTGATAAAACCCTAAAGGAGCCTTTAAATGCGTAACGATTTTGAAAAAGCGATGCATTTCCGTCATGCGTGCAAACTGTTCGATAATACTAAAACAATGAGTAATGAAGATTTGAGCTTTATCCTCGAAGCGGGACGTCTCAGCCCAAGTTCGTTCGGAATGGAGCAATGGCAATTTTTTGTGATTCGCGACAGTGCAATGCGCGAAGCAATCCAAGCGGAAGCCTGGAATCAGCCACAAATCACCACCTCATCGGAACTGATCGCGATTGCCTATAAAAAGAATGTCCGCAGCAGTGATGCTTATATCCAAAACGAATTTGAAAAATTCCATTATCCTGATGGATTGCTGGGAATGTACGCAGGGTTTGTCGATCCTCGCAGTGATGAAGTACTAGAGTGTTGGTCATCTCGTCAAGTCTATATCGCAGCGGCCAATATGATGAGTGCCGCCGCTTCTATCGGGATTGATTCGTGTCCGATGGAGGGATTTGATCGGGATGCAGTGGAAAAAATCATGGGGATTGATACGGATACGTATGGAATAGTTCTCCTTGTCCCATTCGGATACCGCGTCAATGAGCAACCACCACTTCACCGCTCAGAGCTTTCTGAACTCGTTACTTATCTCTAAACAGCAACGCAGCGCGCTTCGCGCTCGTTTATATACGCATACTCTTCATCGCTAAAAATTCTTGACCTCGTGATAAACTGAAAGCCAAGATCAATCTCTAACGAAAATGAGTTTCCAAACGCACCCTTTTCCTCTCTGACATCGATAATAATCTGAGAATGTCTAAAATATTCAAATTGCTCTTTATCGATAAAAAACTCGCATCCGCATATCTCGCCCAGTTTTACATTTCTACTGGGGACATAAAAATCACTTTTTTCATAACACATCGGAGCGGTTCCATCACAACACCCGCCGCTTTGGTTAAAGACTAGCTCACCGTTTAGTTTTTTTAATTTTTCGATGACTTCTGCGGCTTGCTGGGTGAGGGATAATCGTTCTATATTCATACTACATTCCTAAAATAGACTATATGCGGGATCAAAATAGTTTTGACCCACCCGAATTCTCAACTAACGATTAAAAAAAGCCCATAGCACTTTTGTCGAAAGAAGTTAAAATATTTTTTGTGTGACGGTAAGAGTTCAACATCATCATGTGCGTCTCTCTACCGAGACCTGATTTTTTGTATCCGCCAAACGATGCATGTGATGGATACATATGGTAGCAGTTCACCCACACACGACCGGCTTCAATCCCACGACTGATTTTATGGATTTGATGGGCATCACGTGACCATACTCCTGAACCCAATCCATAGATGGTATCGTTGGCGATTGCCAAGGCTTCGTCTTCATCTTTGAAAGTGGTAACGGCAAGAACCGGCCCAAAAATCTCTTCTTGGAAGATTCTCATTTTATTGTGACCTTTAAATACGGTCGGTTTGATATAAAACCCGTTCGGATAGATTTCAGATTCATAAACATCTCCACCGATGAGACACTCAGCACCCTCTTCTTGACCAATTTTGATGTATTCGAGAATTTTCTCTTTTTGGTTGAGTGAACATTGAGCACCCATCATGTTGGCTTCATCCAACGGATTTCCTAATTTGATTGCATCCATTCGCTCTAAAACACGTTTCATAAACGGCTCATAAATCGATTCTTGGATTAATGCGCGTGATGGGCACGTACATACTTCACCGGAATTAAATGCAAACAAAATCAACCCCTCAATCGCTTTGTCAAAAAACTCATCATCGGCATCCATAATCGATTCAAAGAAAATATTTGGAGATTTTCCACCCAATTCCAACGTCGTCGGGATGATATTCTCTGTCGCATATTGCATGATTAACTGACCCGTTGTCGTCTCACCGGTAAAGCCGACTTTTTTAACATCTGGATGCGTTGAAAGGTATTTACCGATTTTTCCACCCGCACCGTTGATGATATTAACGACCCCTTTTGGAAGAACATCTTGGATGGTCTCCATCAACAGAAGAATAGACATAGGGGTTGCGGATGCCGGTTTCATGACGATACAGTTACCTGCCGCCAACGCCGGTGCCAATTTCCATGCCGCCATCAATAACGGAAAATTCCAAGGGATAATTTGAGCAACAACACCGTAGGGCTCATTAATCTCTTGTGAGATGGTATTTTCATCGATATCCGCAACCGTTCCTGCTTCAGCTCTGATAACGGAAGCAAAGTATCGAAAGTGATCCACAACTAAAGGAATATCCGCATTCAATGTTTCTCGGATTGTTTTACCATTGTCTAGTGTCTCTGCAATAGCAATAGCTTCCAAATTGGCTTCAATCGCATCGGCTACTTTATTGAGCATAATACTTCGCTCAACAACAGACGTATGTTTAAAAGATTGGAATGCTTTGTTTGCAGCTTGGATTGCCAGTTCAACATCGGCTTCATTTGATCTTGGAATTCTTGTTAAAACTTCACCATCTACAGGAGAGATATTCTCAAAATACTCACCACTATTGGGAGCTACCCACTCTCCACCAATAAAATTCTCGTATTGAGCTTTGTAAGTCGGTTTTGCGTATGCCATTTTTTTTCCTTTGATTCAAGTATGTGAAGAAAGTTGACGGGATCGTTACCCGCCAATTTTTTTCTCTGGCAACACTCTATAATAGGTTTATAGCTTGAATATAGCAAAAGTATTTCTAGTAGCTATAAAATAATATTTTGAATTTATCATGTTAGAATGACACCATGAAAACGTATAACTTTGTTTACCAGAATAATCACTTTCACGATAGCATTGACTATTCGCTGTTTGAGGATAAAGAGAATATCCTCATTCAAGTGTTTTGCGGTCAAAATGAGAGTGCATTAGAATATATTACAACGACGTTGCTTGAAAACATCCCTCAGGCTATCTGTATCGGAACCACAACGGATGGAGAGATAAAAGATAAAAAGGTCTCTACCTTGAAAACCGTCATCTCCATCTCAGTTTTTGACAAAACGTTTATCAAATCATCGATTAAAACGGGGGCGGACTCTTTCAAAAATGGATACGACATTGCCCAAGAAATCGTTACCGACACGACGAAGCTTATCATCACGTTTACCGATGCCACAACAACCAACGGCGAAGAGTATCTAAACGGAATATCCTCGTATAACAACGAAATCATGGTGTGCGGCGGGATGGCGGGAGATAACGGGGTCTTTAAACAAACCTCCATATCCTGCGGGAAAGAGGTTGTTTCACACGGTGCGGTAGCGGTATCGCTGAACTCTGAGAGTTTACAGGTCACAAATGATTATAAATACGATTGGTCTCCCATAGGGATAGAGCATACGATTGATAAAATCGAGGGGAACCGAATCTATGAAATCTCAGGGATGAGAGCTATCGATTTTTATGAAAAATATTTAGGAGACAGCGATTCTCACACCGAGTTTCCCCTTATCGTTGAGCGAAACGGTATCTCGGTGGCACGGGCTGTTTTAACTCGTTATCCCGACGGTTCATTAGGGTGTGGCGGAAATTTATATACAGGTGATAAGGTAAGACTTGGATTTGCAAATGCTGAAATGATTATGAAAAAACCGTTTGAATATTTGAAAAACATCAACAATTACCCTGCTGAAACATTTTTTATCTATTCGTGTATGGCACGGCGACGATATATGCAAAATCTCATCAAAGTCGAGATAGAACCATTTGCGAATATCGCCCCAACATGCGGATTTTTTACCTACGCGGAATTTTTTCACACTAACAAAAGCAATCAGCTGATGAATCAGACAATTACACTAGTCGGTTTGAGCGAAAACCCTGATACCAAAAAAGAGTTACCGCGCGTGCATTCCCATCTTGTCAACCACAATGACACCTCCTATGCCAAGACGATTCAAGCACTGACAAACCTCATTCAACAAAGTGCCCATGACCAAAATGAGCAATCAAAAGCACTGGAAGAGCAGATAGCGTATTCAGAAAATCTTCTCAAAAATCAAAAACTTTTTCTGCGCCACGCTGTTCATGAGACCAATACCCCCCTCTGCGTTATCATGAGCAACATCGATTTGCATGAAATGGAGCATGAAAAAAGCATTTACATCGAAAATATCGAAGTAGCAATAAAAAACATCTTCTCCATTTATGACGATTTAAGTTATTTGGTCAAAAAAGATCAAGTGGAATACAAAGTTTATGCCATCGATTTAATCGATTTTGTGAGAAATAGAATCTATTTTTTCAAAAATGTCGCCAACCAAATGGAATCCAAATTTCTATTTGACACCAACACTCAAGAGATGTTTATCCACTTCAGTGAAACGAAACTTCAGCGAATCATCGATAATACCCTAACCAATGCGATTAAATACACCTTTGAGGGGGAACCGATAATAGTGAGACTGAAAAAAACAGCCAAAGGGATAGCGTTCTCAGTATCAAGCCACTCCAAAAGAATCCAATATCCCGAAAAGATATTTGAAGAGTACTACCGAGAAGAAAAATCCAAAGACGGTTTTGGTCTGGGATTAAATCTAGTCAAGCGTATTTGTGAGGAAGAAGGGGTGGAGATAAAGCTTAAATCCGATTCCGACACAACCTGTTTCTCCTATTTATTTAAAGGATGCCCATGAAAATATTACTTCTCGAAGATGATATTATGCTCAATCGAGCGATCAAACACTATTTAGAATCAACAGGGCATATAGTGGTCTCTACGATAGATGGAAACGGCTGTTTAGAGACCTTGTCGAAAGAGCAATTCGATCTCCTTGTTTTTGATATCAACGTACCTGATATTGACGGACTGAGTATTTTAGAAAAACTGCATGAGCAAAAAAAGATGGTGCCGACTATCTTCATATCGGCACTGATCGACATCGAAGATATTACACGAGCCTTTGATATAGGGTGCCACGATTACTTGAAAAAACCGTTTCATCTAAAAGAGCTGACTCTTCGAATCAATAAAATCCTAAAAACCAGACTCGTGCCTCAAGTGCATAAAAGATTATCCGCCTCCTATAGCTATGACTCTGAAAATATGGTTTTGTATTTTGATAACGAACCCCAAATTTTACCAAAGAAGCATATTCAGATTATCGATTTACTCTCCGCCAATAGAAGTCTGGTATGCCATTATGATATGTTTCGAGACTATGTTTGGAATGATGATGAGATTGATAATGCGACGATCCGAGCAGAAGTGAATCGCGTGAAAAAAGCTCTAAAAGAGGACTTTATAATCAACATTCGAGGGATCGGATACATGGTCAAAAGACCAAACTAATATATTTTACATCTTGGAATGTATCGAATAACGTCCGTATCTCATCTCTATTTCGAGCGGTGTGTTAAAAGTATAGGATAGGTTGTCACTATTTAGCACCTCTTCTTTCTTTCCTTCAACAACAATCATCCCTTCTTTGATGAGTACCGCTTTTTGTATCTCTTCAAAAACCTCTTCAATATGATGAGTTACTAAAATAACCGTTGTACCGCTACGTGCAAGGGAACGCATCATCTCTATAAAATCGAGTTGTGCTTTAATATCTAGCCCTACTGTCGGTTCATCAAGCAATATCGCTCTAATAGGGTGAACCAAAGCCCGTGCTACAATACATTTACGTAACTCACCTGTAGACATTTGATCCACACGCTTATCACGTAGATGTACAATACCCAACCGCTCCATAGCACTCTCAGCCGCACTCATCTGATCTTTTGAATTCTGTAAATGATCAAACAGCCCTATCGTTCCGTAAAATCCACTCAGCACCGTTTCAAAACCACTAAGATATCCACAATCAAATGCGAAACGGGTATGCAGATCGTTTGTCACAACCCCCAAATGTTTACGCAGTTCGGTGACCACCCATCGCTCATGACCCAATATCTCATGTCTACATTCTCCCCCTATAATCGATGGGTATAGCTCACAATTAATCAGCTTGATTAAACTCGATTTACCTGAACCATTTGCCCCAAGTATGACACAGTGTTCCCCTTGCTCAATCGACAAAGTGATATTTTTTAAAACGGGGGTAACATCGTATCGAAGTTCGATATTTTCAAAAAAAACTACTTGATTCATTCGGATTCACTTTTATAGTTATAAGAAAATAGTGTATCATAACTACCTATGAAATACTGTACTCACATTATCAATACACCGATCGGCACCATTATGGCTGAATGTGATGGTGAAGCGATCACCAAACTCGACTTTACCGATGAACCCAACCAAATAAGTACATCTGTTCATCCTCTATTACTCCAACTCGAAAATGAGCTATTGGAATATTTTGATAGCAAAAGAACAGTATTCACCCTTCCCCTGAATCCAGAGGGGACACCGTTTCAAAAAGAGGTTTGGAAAATACTTCAAAAAATCCCGTATGGAACCACTATCTCCTATGCCCAAGAATCCAAATGGTTTGGAAATCCGAAAGCTACCCGTGCTGTTGCAAACGCGAATGGTAAAAATCCTATTGCAATCCTCATCCCTTGCCACCGTGTTATCGCTAGCGGTGGTGGACTCGGTGGATACAGTGGAGGGATAGATAAAAAAGAGTTTTTATTAAAATTAGAAAATATCTATCCTAAATCTTAATAGTCATTTCCATCTTTGATCGTAAAATTTGCAAATGCACCTTCGACACTCATCGTATTTTTATATTTTGTCGCCGTTAGTCTAACCGCTTTTGACTCCAAATTACAAATTGCAATACGGAAATTGGATCCCATAAATGGTTCTACAATACAGATAATATTCCCTTCTACTTCACGAGTAGCGTGTATTATCCCTTGTAAATTGCGAAAAAAATACTTAGGATAGCTTAGCGGAGTTATTTCGACAACATCAGCATATCTTTTCTTATCCAGCGTACTAGCAATGGTCATAGCATCATCAAAATTATCAAATTGTATACACCAATCATCAAATATTTTATTAAAATTGTTTAAATCTTCATCCAAAAAACCCCCTGCCGGAGATTGTAAAGCATAGATACTCACGACACACACCTTAAAAAGAAAAAATAGTAAAAACAAAAGTTTATCATTTCATTTTACTTTGACATCCATTTTCATGATCCTCCACCATCCCACACGCCTGCATAAAAGCGTAGATCGTCGTGCTTCCGATAAATTTAAAACCCCGTTTTTTGAGCTCTTTGGTCATGGTATCAGAAATATCTGACGTACATGCTGCACTACGATAATCACTGACATTATTGATAATCGGTTTGCCACTCACTTTTCCCCAAAAATATGCATCCAATGAACCGTACTCTTTTTTGATTTCTACAAAACCACGTGCATTAGAGATAATCGCCTCAATCTTCGGACGGCTTTTTACAACCAGTCCACTCTCTAAAATCCGCACAATGTCATCTTCACTATACAATGCAACACGTTCGAGATTAAACTCTTCGAATACTTCACGATACCCCTCACGCTTTTTGAGGATCGTTAGCCAACTCAATCCTGCCGATTGTGTCTCCAGTGAAAAGAGTTCAAACAAAGCACGGTCATCATGCAAAGCCTTCCCCCACTCTTCATCATGATAGGCGACATAAATCGGATCGTTAAGTTTAACCCATCCACAACGTGACACTGACATATCGTTCTCCCCATTTAAATTACAAATATCATCCACACCCTCTTAGTTAATAAGTGCGTTTATTTTATCCCATAATGCAGTATCAAAACCCGATAAAGCAAAACTTGGATTAGCAGGGTCAGACGCATCACCCATTCTTATTATGACCATCTTTTTACTCGGAATAACATAAATTCTCTGATCTTCCGCACCCATCGCTGAATACATATCCGAAGGGGCATTGGGAACGAGTGGACCTTGAAAAACGGTTTGACCGCCAGGAACCATATAGCTTGTTTTTCCATTCAACCACCATAAATATCCGTAAGAGGGGTTGATACTTTGTGATGTAGTTATGCTTTCATTAAAATAGTTTTCATTGATAATTTGTTCATTACCCCATTTACCTTTATTAAGAGCCAATAATCCAAATCGTGCCATACTGCGAGTGTTACTATGGTATATTGTGAAAATAGCACCATAATTCCAAAAACCCTCCATCCCAATTTTATTTTTCAATTTAGCATCAAAATAAGTTTCAAAACCTTGATTGGTTGAAGCGGCAACCACATCCATCAATATTTGAAATACATTACTGTATGACCATCTTGTTCCGGCATCCGCAAGATAGGTCAAATTACGTTTGACTACCAAATCATTTTCGTCATTTATACCCGATGTCATCGTTAACAAATGCCTTAATGTAATCAAATTTTCTTTTTCAAGAGGTTCGCTAGTCCAACCGGTTCCCAGATAATCAGAAGCTTTATTGTTAATATTTAACAAGCCCTCTTGTTGAGCAATTCCACTCATCGATGATACGAGAGTTTTCCCCGCACTGTTCCATTGCCATGTATCAGAGTTTGTATGTCCGTTCATATACTCTTCCATCACAATTCGCCCATTAACAAGTATCATAAACGATTTAGTATGCTTCTCCGCCAAATAATCCTTTAGAGGTTGTACCGCACTAGCATTCCAATCCAAATTGGATATTGTTCTTGTTTCCCATACAGAACCATCAATCGGCGGAAAATACATACTTTCAGAATAGGGATCGGTAATATTTGCATCAGGGGGAGTCGTAACTGTATTGTCACCATTATTACAACCCGATATGATAGTCATCATTAATACCAAGAACAATGACTTAACTAAAAATGAAAACAACGGCTTTACACTACAGTTACCCATCTCTTTTTGTCCTTAATTTTTTTTAATTAACTAAAAATATTATTTTTTAACTTATATGTAGTTTAAAATCTGACGAATGGGAATAACTACATCTCCCATTCTGGTTTAGCTATCTCAACTAACATTGTTTGTAAGAATGCTTAATAAAAAACTATTGATTTTACTCTATTGTCCCAAAGCAAATACATTGGAAAGGGTATTAATATAGTTAAAATATCCCGTAATAGCAACGGCTTCAACGATTTGGACATCGGTGTATCCTAACGCTTTTAAAGCATCGATCTCTTCTTTGAGTATTTTATAGTTATCTTTTTTCGATGCTTTTATACAAAAGTTGAGGAGAGCTTTTTCTGCATCACTCGTTGTGATAGCATCAACACCCTCTAATACCTCTGTAATTCGCTGTTCAGAGAGGCCCAACATTTTTGCAATCCCTTTATGGACATCGACACACATTTTGCATCCATTCTCTTTTGAGATTAAAAGGGCAATCGATTCTTTAATTTCATACGATAAATGGGTTTGATTTAACAAATATCCCCGAACCATCCCATCGGTTGCAAAATAGATATTTTCATCCAATGCCAAAAGTTTGAAAATTTCACCAAGTTGACCTGTTTTTTCTAAAATTGGGCGGGCTTTCTCTTGAATTGCTGAACTCATCTCTTCAAATTCGGGTAATGCTATATGTGCCATTATTTTCCTTTTTCTTATACATTATAGTGTGCAATTATAAACTGTATACCTTAGTCGTTCTTTCAAATTAACTCCATATCCAATAAAATAGTTGTACAATTATGCATAAAATATAACATTGGAAATTTTATGAGAAAAATTCTTTTGAGCATCGCATTAGTGACAACAGCATTTGCTACACAAATCGAAGTAGATGTAACCGGACACCCAGAAAGCGTTTTAGTCAATGGCAAAATTGCCTATGTTAGCAATGTAGGTAATGAGTTAAAACCTACAGAGAAAGACGGTGATGGCTATATTTCACTGATTAATCAAAAAGGGGAAGTTGTCGATAAAAACTTCCTCACAGGTCTCAATGCACCAAAAGGGATGGCACTAATAGGTGGGACTCTTTATGTAGCGGATGTGGACACTGTACGAGGATATAATCTTAAAACTAAGAAAGAAATTTTTTCACTTGTCTTTGAGGGGGTCAACTTCCTCAATGACATAACGGTTCAAAATGAAAATACACTTCTCATCAGTTCAACAGACAAAGGTAAAATTTTTGAAATCAATGTAAAAAATAAATCGTACAAAGCATTCAGAGCGCTTCCTGATGCGAATGGACTACTGTATAGCAATGGGATAATCTACGGTGTGGGGCATAAACTTGTCACAATAAATCTCAAAAACCATAAAACGACAGAACTCTCTAAAAAAGAGGGGATATTTGACGGTATCCAGAAATCAGGTGATACACTCTATTTTTCCGATTGGGTACGAATGGAAAAAGCCGGAGTAATACATACCTATAATCTCAAAACAAAAAAAGAACACGATCTTCCGCTAGAGACTATCGCAGGTCCGGCTGATTTTTGGATCGATTCAAAAACAAATACGATTTGGATTCCAAAAATGATGGAAGGAAAACTCCTTATTTCGTCATTGAAATAATTATTTTTTGATTACATACTCTGTTTTTTTGCTATACACACTCGATTGCGCCCGCTCTCTTTTGCTTTATACAGCGCTTTGTCAGCCTCATTCAACAATTCATCAATCTTAGTAGCACCATTACCTGCTGCTACGACACCAAACGATGCGGTAAACGTTGACTGCAATCCATTAACTATAACTTCAGCTTGGGAAATCACAACACGTAAGCGTTCAGCAACATGATGTGCTTCCTCAGCATCGGTCTGCGGAAGCAATATAGCAAATTCTTCACCGCCAATACGCCCGATAATGTCGATTTCACGCAAAATAGTACGACAAACCTCAGCTATTTTTTGGAGTACCAAATCACCGATACTGTGTCCATAGGTATCGTTGATTTTTTTGAAGTAATCAATGTCAAACATGATGAGAGAAATCTCTCCACCGTAACGATGACGACGAGAGAGTTCTTCCTCCGCTTGTTCGATGAAATAACGCCGATTGCCCAATCCCGTCAAATAATCTGAGTAGGCTCGATGTTCTAATTCGCTGCGCGCATTTCTATTATCTATCGCTATCGCCGCTAAATTCGCCGCAAATTTAATCCGTTCAATGTCGCTCTCTTCAGGCTTAGTCGGCTTTCTATGATAAATGGCAAACGTCCCTAATACCTTCCCCTCAGACGAGATGATCGGTTCCGACCAACATGATCCTAAGTCGGCTTGCGCAGCTAAAGATGCATACGGCTTCCAGTATTCATGACTCATGATGTCCTCGACAATAACACGCTTTCCGGTATAAGCTGCCGTCCCGCAAGACCCCACACCCATTCCGATCTCAACTCCGTTAATTGCTTCGTTGTAAAATTCAGGAAGACTCAGCGCTGCTCCGCTGTGTAAATGTTTTCCGTCCTCATCCAACAACAAAATACTGCACAGAGCATCGGTATCTTCAGATTCAATAGTATGGACTATCGTATGGAGTATTTCAGACAACGGTGAACCTTTTGCCACCATTTCGAGCATCTCATCATGGGCACGGTTTCGCCGTTCACTTTGCCAGTGTGCGGTCATATCACTAAAACTTACCAGCCGTTTATCCCCAACCCACGAAACACGAACAACGATATGACGCTCGCTACCATCCTTGCAAGTAATATTTCCTTCCAGTTCAGGAGGAGTCGTACCGTTCTCATACGCCACTATGACCGACTTATACCACGGGATAAGAAGACTCTCTCTATAGTTTGCATCAGGATACGCTTTGTGATACCATGTATCGATATTAGGTATATCTTCCAATACATAACCGAACAATTTTGTAAATTGATGGTTAATGTACTCAATCTTTCCATCAAGAGTTGACCAACCGATCCCGATAGGAGAAGAGTCCAAAAGATCTTCCAGTTGCACCCGTTTCTTGGTACTCTTCTTCAGGTTATGTTCCATGATACTCTCACGCAACCGCGCCAGACCGCTTGCGGCCAGCATCTCTGCCATTCCTACCATACAATCCATCAGAGCTTCCATCTGCTCTTTTGCGACGATGGGAACGGCACGGATCGCGTCTATGTACTCAGCTTCATCATAGCCGACCTCTGCGGCCCGTTGGCGAAAAAAGTCCATATCAGGCGCTTCACTCAACACCTGCCCTAAAAACAGCGTTGCCAAGCGGCGACCTTCAATGACCACAGGCGTCGCATAGTCGATCAGACCATTTTTACACTTGGCACAGGCGACTTCACCCTCATGTAAAGTCTGCATAAGCTCGATATTGCTCTCTTGACACTGTTGATTGGTTTGCACATTTACGCGATGAAACAGTGCACAAGCGTTTGTCCACCCTACTTGGGATAGAAGCTCACCGTCTTCGGCAACAAGCCCGTTTGGGATTCCCGTAGCCTTGTACAAACTCTCCATCAATCGTTCAAATGCAACAATATCAACAAGATCACTGAATTTGTGGTTGTGCCCAATCTCCGTCACATTCCCTCCTAATATATCAGTTTTATTATATTATATATTATTGATATCATCAAAACAATCTAATCTTTTTGTGCCCAAAGCATTAACTAACAAATATTGTACCAAACAAAATTGATAAAGTATATTTTTTTTATAGCATTTGGTTATGTTATACTTTTAGTATGAACTATACTTTAGCGCCAAAATCTTTGAATCACAAATGAAAAGTTTACTTTTTCTTCTTATCATTTTTAATCTTATAACATTTGCTATTTTTGGCTTTGATAAATTTCTCGCACGTACCAATCGGCAACGTATTAGTGAGAAGACATTCCTCATGTTAGCTATCATAGGTGGAAGTGTCGGTGCTGTATTTGCTCAAAAAATATTTCGTCATAAAACACGTAAATTTAAGTATCTTTTTTGGGTTATTTTATCTATCCAATTTATATCATTTGAATTATTATGGGCCTTCTCATCGGGTTATAAAGGGATCTTTTAAAATATTTTTCCGTTAGTGTCAATATATCTTTGAAACCTACTTGACATTATTACTAATTAGTAATATATTGTCATTATGAAGAAATTACCTGATTATGAACATACCATTACCACTGCCCTCTCAACATGGGTTGAGATGATGAAAGCATTTAATCGTATACGTTCTCTCGAACTGACCCTTATCGAAGAAAATGGGCTCACTATAGGACAATTTTCCTTATTGGAACTCCTCTATCATCGAGGTGAACAAAGTATCGGAGCGGCAACGGTACTCGCTATGAGTACTCCTGGGAACATGACTGTCGTGGTCAAAAATCTTTCCAAACGTGGGCTAATAATGTCTCATAAAAATCCAAATGACAAACGGAGTTCAATCCTTAAAATAACCGATGAGGGTAAACGCATTATGGAATCGCTTTTTCCGGAGCATTCCCGACGAATTCAAACCTTTATGTCGGGGCTTAGTACTGATGAGCAAAATGAGACACAAAAACTTTTGCGTAAACTCAACAAATCACTACGAGGAGTTCACCATGTCTAAACTAATCCATCTATCCAATGAACGGGGAGTTTCTGAACTAGGCTGGCTACATAGCCGCTTTAGTTTTTCATTTGCCGAATATCATAACCATGATCGAATGGGCTTTGGTGCGCTACGTGTCATCAATGATGATATTATCAAAGCCGGCACTGGTTTTGGGATGCATCCCCATCGTGATATGGAGATTATAACAATCGTCACCAAAGGCGCTCTCGAACATAAAGACTCAGAAGGAAACCATGGTATCATCCACGCAGGAGAGATACAATATATGTCGGCAGGTACGGGTGTATACCATTCGGAGCATGCAACCCAAGAGAGTGATACCGAGTTGTTTCAGATATGGATTTATCCCAATCGCTTCGGCTATAAACCCTGCTATGAACAGCGTGATTTTCGTTTTTTAGTTGATAAAAAGGGGTGGCATACACTGGTATCGGGTGATGGGATTGATCACTCTATCCGCATACGTCAAGATGCTACTATACGGATTGCTCGATTACGTGAAGGAGAGGCACTTACCCTTCCCTCTCTGTGCCCAGGTTGCGGATTTTTACTTCTCGTCATGAGTGGAAAATTGAGTCTCAACGAAATCATTCTAAATCTTCGTGATGAGATACAGATAACCGATAATAGTGAAGATGTCGTGAATGCTATAGAAGATTCTGAGATACTTTTATTTGAAGTACCAAAATACCAATAAGCACCAATGACTCGGCAACACTTTATAAAATTAGTAGCATTAGCCCTAGGAGGTCTCCTCATGCCACTTGACGCAACAATGTATCGACGTCGTGCACCCGCTTTTTTCGTCGGGCACGGTAGCCCGATGATCGGTATTGAAGAGAATGATTTAACCCGTTCATTAAAAGTTCTTGGTAAAAATATCGATGAGCCAAAAGCGATTCTCGTTATTTCTGCCCACTGGATGCCCCCATTTTTCGGTGCTTCAGTCCACCATAGCCCTGCACTTTTGTACGATTTTTTTGGATTCCCAGAGCCTCTCTATCACGTCCAATACCCTGCCCCTAACGCTGAATTTCTCACTCCACAGATGAAAGAAATTTTTCCTAATCTTGTTATTAAAGAGCGCGGTTTAGATCACGGTTCATGGACGATACTCAAGCACCTCTATCCTTATGCCAATATCCCTGTAATGCAGTTAGGTATCCACCGTGATTTGAGTTTACGGGAACATTTTGAAATCGGAAAACGGATTCGTGAACTGCGAGAACATGGCGTTATGATTATCGGAAGCGGAAATATCACTCATAACCTCTCACGTGTTGACTCAAATCCCGACGCTCCACCACACGAATGGGCAATTGCATTCGATACTTTTATCAAAGAATCTATCGAAAAAATGGATATCGACTCACTCATAGGATTTCGCGACATAGCTCCATACGCTGAAATCGCTCACCCTACGTTGGAACATTATATTCCATTACTCTATATCGCCGGTACCATGTACGATGACGATGATAAAAGCAGTTTTCCTTATGAAGGATTTTCACACGGCTCACTCAGCATGAGAAATTGGCTATTAAATAATGCTTTCTAACAATTAAATCAGTCCGACCAACGCTACAAACAGCACCGGTGGCGTAATCACCAACCCTACTTTCATATATTCACCCCATCCGATATTAACCCCTTTTTGCGCCAAAACGTGAAGCCATAGCAGTGTTGCGAGTGAACCGATCGGGGTCATCTTAGGTCCAAGGTTACATCCGATGATGTTGGCATACGCCAATGCGCTGTTCCCCGCTTCACCAATCGCAATGTCCATAATCATAACGGTCGGCATGTTGTTCATCACCGAGCTAAGGATGGCGGAGAGGAAACCCGTTCCGATCACGGCATAGACATTTCCCATCCCTTGCAACAGCACTATAACGTGTGCAAGATAGGTGGTAAGGCCGCCATTTTTCAGCCCGTAAACAACAACATAAAGACCGATACTAAACCACACCACCTGCCACGGTGCCGCTTTGATCGTCATAATCGGTTTTGTCGCTTTAAAGTAGGTTGCGATGGCTAAAAATACGAGCGCACCGCCGAGGGCGAAGACCGAGATAGGGAGATGATACGCATCGCCGATAAAATACCCAACCATGAGCAATCCCAAGAACCACCAGCTGAGGTGGAACATCGTCATGTTTTTGATGGCACTCTCAGGAGTGGCGAGGTTCTCGACATCGATACGCTCCGGGATGTCTTTGCGGAAAAAGAGCCATAATACAACGATCGAGGCGATGATACTCAGGAGATTCGGGAGGAACATCGTCCGTGCGTATTCCCAAAAACCGATTTGAAAATATCCCGCCGTCACGATATTTGTGAGATTCGAGATCACGAGCGGATTAGAAGCACTGTCGCCGATAAATCCCCCCGCCATCAAAAATGCGAACATCGCAATAGGGTTTAGTTTGAGGTACTTCATCTTTGCCAAAATGATCGGAGTGAGGATCAATGCCGCGCCGTCGTTGGCGAAAAAAGCCGAGACAAGCGCACCGAGAATCATCAAATAAACAAACATCAGATTCCCGTTTCCGCCTGATAATCGCGCCATCTTTAGTGCTGCCCACTCGAAAAATCCGATCTCATCGAGTACCATCGAGAGAAGTATGATTCCGATAAAAGCGAGTGTCGCATCCCATACGATAGTAGTCACCATCCACACATCATCCAAGCTCACTACACCGAGTAACACCGCCAGTGCGGCACCGACGACCGCCGTGGTACCTATCTGCAATCCTCGCGGCTGCCAGATAATAAATAGTAAGGTCACTAAAAAGAGCGAAACGGCTAAAATCATACTTTTTCCTTTTTTTGTCATCCTCGGGCTTGACCCGGGGATCCATCCCCATCTTAGAAAAACTGGATTCCCGATCAAGTCGGGAATGACGTAATATAAAATTGTATCACAATATCAATATATCTTGATATATTATTTTTATTTTGTTACACTGTCACAAATCGGAGGTACTTTATGGACGTTTTTTTGGAAACCGTTTCGGCATTGAATGATGAAACCCGTATCAAACTCCTCTCCTTTTTGGATACACACGGCGCTCTGTGCGTTTGTGATCTCCAAGAGAGCTTTGGGATGATCCAATCACGACTTTCGCGCCATTTGAAAATCCTCAAAGACGGTGGATTTTTGCGGGTTGATCGGTGCGGTACGTGGGCATATTACTCTATCCGTAGCCCTCTGGATCGTTTCCGTAGTGAAGCGTTGTCAGAAATCCGCTGTCTAAGTCTTGATTTACCTCCTCTTAAAAAATTATCCCAAAACGAAGGTTGTACCCTATGAAAAATGTCCTTATTCTCTGCACAGGAAACAGCTGCCGATCCATCATGGGTGAAGCCCTAATCAATGCGAAAATGGGAGATTGTGTATTTGCACAAAGCTCAGGGGTGAAAGCCAGCGGAAAAGTAAACCCACATGCGCAAGCCCTTCTCGAAGAGAAAGGATACTGGAAAGATGTGTATCACTCCAAAGTGATCGATACCGTTATCGATACTCCGTTCGATCTTGTCGTAACTGTCTGCGATCATGCTCACGAGACCTGCCCGATGTTTCCAAAAGCGGTCAAAACGATCCATGTGGCATTTGAAGACCCAAGCGGTAAAGAAGTGGAAGAGTACGCTAAAACACTTGCTCTGATAGAAGCAACACTTTTGCCGATCGTCCAATCCGAGTTGTGTGACTGATGATGTGGCAAGAGAGCGTCAACGTCCTCGTATATGAATGGCTTCAACTGCCTCATGGAGAGAAACTCTCCGATGCTCTCAATTTTTTCATCTACGATACGGTTAAAATCCTTTTTCTCCTCACTGTAATCATTTTTGCGGTGACACTTCTGCGCTCATACTTCTCTACCGAAAAAGTACGGAAATATCTGAGTCGTAGACATGAATACACGGGAAATGTCCTCGCCGCGCTGTTCGGGATTATCACTCCGTTTTGCTCGTGTTCCGCGATTCCCCTCTTTTTGGGCTTTTTGCAAGCACGGATACCGCTGGGGGTGACGTTTAGCTATCTGATCTCCGCACCGCTCAACAACGAAATCGCCATTGCGATGCTTCTGTCGATGTTCGGATGGAAAGTGGCGGCATTGTATATCGGATTCGGTCTTCTCGTCGCTATTATCGGCGGAATCATCATCGGACGACTCGGACTGGAGAGCGAGATCCTCATTGAAGTCAAACCGATTGAGGGGGAGATTCGCGCCGAAAATCAGGTGATAGCGTTTAAAACACGTCTCAATGACGCGTGGAATTACACCCTCGATATTCTCCGTAAAATATGGCTCTATGTTTTGATCGGTGTCGGTGCAGGTGCCTTTATCCACGACTATGTCCCGACCGAGTTAATCACCTCTATCGCGGGTGGAGACAATCTATTCGCAGTTCCTCTCGCGACACTGTTAGGAGTTCCGATGTACTCCAATGCCGCAGGGGTAATGCCGCTCATCGAAGTACTCACGTCAAAAGGGATGCTAATGGGGACGGCATTGTCGTTTATGATGGCAATCACCGCCCTCTCCCTCCCTGAAGCGATGATCCTCAAGCGGGTGATGAGTCTCAAGCTCATCGCCATCTTTTTCGGTACCGTGACGCTGGGGATTATGGGCGTCGGGTACTTATTTAATGCAATTTTATAGGAGTTAATATGAAAATCGAAATAACCAATCAAACTAATGGAATCAAGGCATTTCTCGGCGGTTTTAGTACCGAAGAGTTAAGTGCTAAAATAGAGGCGTGTAAAACTGGAGAATGTTCATGTAACTGTGATCCTGCTATGATGCAAAAAATCGAATCAATTGATCTAGAAAGTGTCGATGGTGGGTCAACAATCACTATTACCGGAGACGTGGATGCACAAACCCTCGCGCCGATGATGCAAGAATGCTTATTAGGAGATAAACTATGAAAATCGAAATTTTGGGTACGGGTTGTGCCAAATGCAAAGCCCTCGAAGAGGCGACGAAACAAGCGGTCGCAAAAAGTGGCAAGTTTGCTCAAATCGAAAAAGTCGAAGATATTATGAAAATCATGGAATACAATGTCATGAGCACCCCCGGACTCGTGATTGATGGTAAGGTTGTCAGTACCGGAAAAGTTTTAAGTGTGGATGAGATCGTCAATTTGATCCATCAAAAATAAAAGAGGTGTTAACTAAATCAAAAGTACTTAACTGATTTAGCTCACACATGGCATTGTTGAATATCGCGGTCAAGTAATACCTCAAACGCATCTGCATTCATTGGTTTTGAACACAAAAAACCTTGGAAATATTGACATTGATGCCGTTGTAAAAACTCAAACTGCTCAATCGTCTCAACCCCCTCGGCAATAACGTCAAAATTAAAAATAGAGGCCATAGAGAGGATAGTTTCAACCAATGCCGCATCATCTTTATCGGACATAATATCCCGTACAAAACTGCGATCAATTTTAAGTGTTGTAAACGGAAGTCTCTTTAGATAAGTAAGCGATGAATAACCCGTACCGAAGTCATCCATGGAAAGGCTAATACCCGCTCGGCGCAAACGGTTCATTTTTTCTATAACAGTATCTATATTATCGATTACCATTGATTCGGTAAGCTCTAGTTCAAGCATCGAAGGGACAATCCCCGTTTCAGCGACAATGTGTATTACTCTATCAATGAAATCACTTTGACGAAACTGCATTGCACTTACATTGACTGCAATCCGCTCTATATATGACTTAGTGACATGACTCGTTCTCCATTGGACGAACTGTGTACACGCTTCACGTAATACCCATTCACCTATCCCTACTATTTGCCCGCTTTCTTCAGCAATAGAGATAATCTCATCCGGCATAATCATACCCATTTGCGGATGATTCCATCGTAACAATGCTTCTGCACCGATAATTTTTTTAGTTCCTATCTCAATAACAGGCTGGTAATAAAGTTCTAATTCATTATTTTTAAGAGCACTTCGAAGTGCATTCTCTAAAGAGAGCCGTTTTTTAATCCATTGATCCATCTGCTCTTGATAAAATCGAGTTGTATTACGCCCCTCTTTCTTGGCTTGATACATTGCGGTATCGGCAAATTTTAACAAATCATCGGCACTTTGATCGCCACTGCTAACCAATGTGATACCTATACTTGAGGTAGTAACAATCGGTTCATTCAAACCGATATCAAACGGCATACTTAAAACATCATGTATTTTTTCAGCCACACTCTCTGCATTATTGGCAGCAATATGAGCTTCCATGCCAAGATCACTTAATAAAATAACAAATTCATCACCGCCTAAGCGGGCAACCGTATCCCCCTCACGACAAACTCTACTTAAGCGCAAGGCAGTTTCAATCAATAATGCATCACCGACATGGTGTCCCATCGAGTCATTAATACTTTTAAAATGGTCTAAATCTAAAAATAAAATACCCAATATATTACCATTTCGACGGTAATGGGCTAAAGCTTGCTTGATACGATCTTTTAACAATATTCGATTCGGAATATCGGTTAATGCATCGAAATAAGCTTGATGTTTCATCTGCTCTTCAGCTCGAATCCTCTCACTGATATCAGCAACAATAGCTATACCACCGGTGAGAGCACCATATGTATCATACATGGGTGATGTTTTAAGGGTTATCCATAAATCGAGTTTATTGTACATCGTTTTATAGGGACCCTCGTAATATCCTTTTTCTCCTATTGTAGGCGCTAATAATGCTTCATTAAGTGAGGTATCGGGAAGTTTTGTAAGATCCAATCCAATCATTCGCTCCGAATCAATACGGAGAATATTCATCATTTCGCTGTTAGAATCTACAATGATTAAATTAGTATTATAATAAAAGATACCTGCCGGAGCCTCTTTAAAAATTGTCTCAAAATATTGATCGGTTAAAACTAATGCATTGGTTGTATTTTCATGCAAGATTTTTGTTTTTAATACCTGAACCATATTTTGGTGAAAACGGTGTGCAGTTACAATAAGAATAACCCAAAAAATAATGGTTATGAGGAGCATTGCTTGATAAATTGGATTATCTTGAAGCGAGAGGACGAAAAGCAATGGAATTAAAATTAATAATAAATAAGAATGAAATGCTTCTAATACATACGATAAACTAACAATAGAACCAGCACTCATCCCTGCTAATACAAAAATTAAAAATATTTGATATCCAATATCATCTGTAAGAATAAGTATCGCGGCAGCACTTCCCCACACAATAGCAGAGATTCCGGCACCAATCACAAACCATTTTTTACATTGAGGTGTGGTACGAGTGGTTGTGTTAGAGAATATTCGATACGTTGAATATCGACCTAAAACAACCAATATTTGAAGAGTAATCCATCCTATAATAATCTGATGGATAATCACATTCCATTCTACAATGGCTAAAATAACTGTATTGACAATAACTGCCAACAAAGCTATGGGTGTTTGACGATACGCTGCTATCAGCAATTCATCTTGGATTTTTAATTCGATTATCTCTTGTTCATCACGCTCTAAGTGAGTAATATCAAAATTATCACGAAAAAATCTTTTATTTTTAAATTTCATAAATTATTCCAAAATGTTTTCAAGCTCGTAAATGGTACAATATTTTACACAATTTCTTAGCATTAATGGCGGTTTTACATTTGGTTAAATACATTTTCTTTTTATTAATGAATATAAATGTCATAAATGCCGCTCTGTTGCAATCCAATTATTTTTTTGATTCCCCTACAATCATGTCGCATGCACTCGATCCAAAATGTCCAAAAAACTTTGAACTTTTACGTATTCCTGAGGGAGAGAGTGTTTTTCGTGTTAACGCACAAGTTATTTTAAAAAGTTTTGAGTTGGAGGGATGTGAAATCGAAAATAACACTATTCATACTGTCACCTTTACAAAACAGAGTTCCACCGACTTAAAAGAATTGGAAAAACAGGTAGAGAGATTTTTTAAAGCACAATATCCTACTATTCAAATTGAATCAATCCATATTTTTCCACATGGTTATATCGATTCTTTAAACAAAACGGCAAAAGCAATCTTTGAACCCAATGCGTCTATGAAAAGCAAAGGGGTCTTTTATGTTCAAGATAGTCATGGACTTCGACGCTATTTTGATTTTTCGATTGAAGCGACACTTTCAATACTTCATACAAGTAAAAAAGTCTCCCGTAAAGAGATACTCTCTCTGAATAACGTATTGATAAAAACAATCCCCTTCAAATCCTTTCAAGGAAAACCGATAATTTCTTTGAATAACGAATCTCAGCGATTCCGTGCATCCCTTAAAGAAAATACACCTATCCTTGATCGTAATATCGAACCCCTTCCCCTAGTATTTAAAGATTCAAAAGTCAGTGTTGTAGTCAGAAATGAGACCGTCGAAGTAGAGTTTATCGCCACTGCAACACAAGAGGGGGCTCTGTATGATATTATTACGATTGAAAAAAGCGACGGTAAACGTGGACGTGCAAAAATAATCGGGGAAAATCAGGTGGAATTGCAATGAAAATCATAGTGGGAATCAGCGGTGCGAGCGGTGCGGCACTTGGAATCAAATTTTTACACGCCCTCCCCTCTGAGCATAAAAAGCACCTTATTATTTCCGAACATGCCCAAATCGTTTTGGAAAAAGAAGAAAATACTGTTTTGCATCAAAATAACGAAATTTGGGCATCCGTGGCATCTGGTTCATACGGTGCCGATGCAATGATTATCACCCCATGCAGTATGAATACCCTCGCTAAAATTGCGTGTGGAATCGCTGATAACCTCATCACACGTGCTGCTAGTGTTATGATAAAAGAGCAGCGTAAACTTATCCTTATACCGCGTGAAATCCCATTTTCACCTATTGCGCTAGAGAATATGCTCAAACTCTCACGTCTAGGGGTTATTATCGCTCCTCCCGCATTGGCGTATTATGGTGAGCAAACAACACTTGAAGAGATGGAAAACTTTATGATGGGAAAATGGATGGATTTAATGGGGATCGAAAACACTCTCTATAAACGTTGGGATGATAAATGAAAAAAATAGCCCTTTATCCGGGAACCTTTGATCCAATTACAAACGGACACTTTGATATTATCGAACGAGGAGTTAAGCTTTTCGATGAAGTAATCATTGCTGTTGCTGATTCACGCGAAAAAAAACCGATGTTTTCACTAGAAGAGCGTATAGAGATGACTAAACTTGCTGTCCAAGATTTGGAACGGGTTCGGGTCGTCGGCTTTGATAATTTGACCGTTGAATTAGCGAACTCTTTAGGAGCTACCGTTCTTATACGTGGGCTTCGAGCAGTAAGCGATTTTGAGTTTGAGCTTCAGTTAGGTTACCTTAATCACTCACTCGATCCCGAGATCGAAACGGTCTATCTTATGCCACGTCTTAAGCATGCTTTTATCAGCTCCTCTATCGTCCGTAATCTTCTAAAATTCAACGGTAAAACAGTCCATTTGCTTCCACCGTCAGTTCAAAGCGTTATAGGGGGGATGAACTCATGTACGTTGCAATAGAGGGGATCGATACTGCCGGAAAAAGTACCCAAATAGAAGCTCTTAAATCCCTGTTTCCTGATGCACTTATCACCAAAGAACCGGGGGGAACAGCTACGGGTGTAGAAATCCGAAACATGGTTTTATTTGGAAATCTCAAAAGCAAAATGGCTGAGATTTTGCTCTTTTTAGCTGACCGTGCCGAGCATACCGAATCAGTTATCGTCCCTAATCTGAATAAACTCATTATCAGTGACCGCTCTGCCGTATCGGGTATGGCGTATGCGAGTGTCCAAAACCTCTGCGATGAGTCTACCCTCGTGATGCTTAACCGCCTCGCTACCAACGGAACTTTACCCGATACAGTATTTATTTTAAAACTTACCTCCGAAGAACTAACCTATCGTTTGAGTCAAAAAGAGCACGATGTGATCGAATCACGAGGAGTCGATTATCTCCTCTCTATCCAAGAAGCCCTTATCGCATCTGCCTATGCACTTGGAATTACAACCCATGTAATCGATGCGACACAATCTATTGATACAATTACACATGAAATTACCACCCTTATCAAAGGAGCCTTATGATCCAATCTTTGCGCGGAATGAACGACATCTTATCCGATAATTATGAACGTTTTGAATACTTTATCAACACTGCTACGACTATCACTAAACGGTACGGTTTTCACTACATCGAAACCCCCCTTCTCGAAGAGACAGCACTTTTTAAACGCTCTGTCGGGGAGTCCAGCGATATCGTCGGTAAAGAGATGTACCAGTTCACCGACAAAGGGGGAAATGACGTTTGTTTACGCCCCGAGGGTACAGCAGGGGTTGTACGGGCATTTGTCCAAAACAAACTCGATAAAAAAGGGGGAATCCACCGCTTTTTTTACCACGGCTCGATGTTCCGCTATGAACGCCCCCAAAAAGGTCGGTTACGCCAATTTCACCAGTTTGGTGTAGAGAGTTTCGGGGTTGCCTCGGTCTATGAAGATGCATTGATGATCATGATGGTTTCCGATATTCTCAAAGCACTGGGGATTGGATACCGCCTCAAACTCAATTCCCTCGGAGATCAACACTGTATGCCCGCCTACCGTGAAAAACTCGTCCGTTTTATCGAAAGTTGCGGTGATGCTATTTGCGGTGATTGCGAACGTCGTAAACTCACCAACCCTATCCGAGTACTTGATTGTAAAAACGAAGCGTGTCAAAGCCTCTATGCCAACGCCCCAAAACTGATTGATAACCTCTGTGGTGAATGTGAAAGCGATTTCAATACTTTAAAAACGATCTTAGATCAGCACGCCATCAGCTACGAAGTGGATACCCATTTGGTTCGGGGATTGGATTACTATTCCAAAACCGCTTTTGAGTTTGTCAGCGATAACATCGGCTCTCAAAGTGCCATAGCAGGAGGGGGACGCTATGATCGACTCATCGAATTTTTGGATGGAAAACCAACCCCTGCGGTAGGATTTGCGCTGGGAATCGAGCGGTTAATGGAGCTTATCGTGATACCTGAACCTATCCGTGAGGGGTATTATTTGGGGGCTATGGAAGAGGAATCGTTACCGATGGTTCTCAAAGCAGCCGAAGTCTTGCGTAAACGTGATAAAGCAGTGGTTGAATATAAACCTCGAAAGCTTCAAGATCACCTCAAAGGTGCGGATAAAATCAATGCTCGTTATTGTGTCGTGGTGGGTGAAAATGAACGTCTTAACAATACACTTTGGGTGAAAGATTTGGATGAAAAAACCGAATCACTGATTCCATTTGATGATTTTTACAAAGGATAAAGTATGCAAAATTATGGAATCGATATCTGGGGTGAAAACAATTTTATGATTGATCAGGGGATGGTCAAAGTGAACTATAAAAGCTCCCCTTCTCTCATCGAAATTACCCAAAAAATCCGTAAAACCAACCTTCGCGGTCCATTGATTTTGCGTTTCCCCCATCTCATCGGCAAACAAATCGATCTGCTCTATTCGAACTTTCAACGGGCAATTTTTGAAAACGACTACACCGGAAAATTTCGCGCCGTATTCCCACTAAAAGTAAACCAATTCCCCGAAGCAGTCGATGCCATCGTCGAACACGGTGAAAAATACGGTTATGGTTTGGAAGCGGGTTCAAAAGCCGAACTCGCTTTAGCAATGGCAAAAACCCCCATCGGCTCACCCATCACCGTCAACGGCTTTAAAGACGAAGAGATGGTCACATTGGGCTTTATGGCAGCACAAATGGGGCATGACATCACCATCACCATCGAAGGTATCGGTGAGCTAGAGTGGATTATCGACGTTGCCCAACAATGTAACCTCAAAGTCCCCAACATCGGTATCCGTGTCCGCCTCCAATCTGAAGGAAGTGGTATTTGGGCAAAAAGTAGCGGGTTAAGTGCCAAATTCGGTCTCACCTCCACCGAACTTATCGAAGCGATTATCATGCTCCAAGAGAACAATATGGTGGAATATTTTACAATGATTCATTTCCACGTCGGAAGCCAAATGCAAGATATCTCGACCCTTAAACGGGTATTGCGTGAATCGGGAAATATCTATGCCGAACTCAAAAAAATGGGGGCAACCAACCTCGGTGCTATTAACATCGGTGGAGGTTTAGCGGTTGAATACTCTCAACACACCTCGAATCGTCTACGAAACTATACCTTAGAAGAGTTCTCCAACAGTGTCGTCTTTTTGCTTCGTGAAATTATGAACGCCAAAGGGGTCGATCATCCCGATATTTACACCGAATCGGGTCGTTTTATCGTTGCAGCACACTCGGTTCTAATCACTCCGGTATTAGAGCTATTCTCTCACGATTATCAAGAAAAATCACTCAAACTCAAAGAGAGCAATCCTCCCCTTATCGAAGAGTTACGTGAGCTCAATAGCCTCCTATCCCCTCGAACCTGTATTGAGTACATGCACGATGCGCTCGATCACATGGAATCACTCTTAACTCTCTTTAATCTCGGTCATATCGATTTACAAGACCGCTCAAACGCAGAGATTTTGGTGCATCAAATCATCAAAAAATCACTCTACCTCTCCCAAGACAACCTTGTTCCTGAGATAGAGCGATTGCAAGTCAAACTCCAAGAGCGTTATCTTATTAACAGCTCTATTTTCCAAAGTATCCCCGATTATTGGGGGCTACAACAACAATTCCCTATCATGCCGCTGGATCGTTTAAATATCCCCGCTATTCGCGCCGCTTCGCTATGGGATATCACCTGTGATAGTGACGGAGAGATACGATTCAAACCTGAAACACCGTTGTATCTGCACGATATCGATTTGGATGAAGAGGAATATTTTCTTGCTTTCTTCAATGTCGGAGCCTACCAAGAAACCTTGGGGATGAACCATAATCTCTTTACTCACCCCAACGAATGTACCATTATCATCCATGATAACGGTTATGAGATTGAAAACTTCACCGAATCAGATAATGTGTTAAATATTTTAGAAGATATCGGTTACGATAGCTCTAAACTTCTTACTAACCTTAAAAATAAACTGGCACTGAGTGATTTTATGACAGAAGAAGAAAAAACAGATACACTTCAAAAACTCGAAATGTATCTGTATCAAAACGGATATCTACGAACAACACGATAAGGATTTTTTTTGGGACTTTTATCTGAAATCGCTGAAGATTTTTCCAACGTTTATAAAAATGACCCCGCGATCAGCTCGCGTTTAGAGCTCCTTTTCAACTATCCGGGAGTTTGGGCAATTTTTTGGTACCGTATCGCTCACAGGCTTTATATCAACAACTTTAGAACCCTCGCCCGTTTTATCATGGGTATGAGCCAAATATTTACCCATATCGATATCCATCCGGGTGCCACCATAGGTAGACGCGTCTTTATCGATCATGGAACCGGTGTGGTAATCGGTCAAACGGCCGTTATCGAAGATGACGTTCTTATTTATCAAGGTGTTACACTCGGTGGAGTGAGCTTAAGTGCCGGCAAACGGCATCCTACAATCAAGCGCGGCGTCGTTATCGGTGCAGGGGCAAAAATTCTTGGAAATATCACTATCGGAGAGAACTCAAAAGTTGGGGCAAATTCGGTAGTTGTCCGAAATGTTCCTGAAAACTCTACCGCCATCGGTATCCCCGCCCACGTTATCCAAAAAGGGCGTGATAAAGATCCTCTCGGTCACAACAAATTACCCGATATTAACAAAGAGATGTTTGAATATCTCCTCAAACGGGTCGCTATTTTGGAACATATTATGGTTCAAGACAATACGGATATCTTAGAGCAAGATTTACAACTGGAAAATATCTACGAATCGTTTATTAAAGCTATGAAAAATTAATCATTTTTTTGTTATCATTTATTTATATAATAACAGCCGTAGTGAGATATGAACCACTTTCTTTTTAAAACACTTCTTTCATTTGCCTTACTTCACCCTTTTATGGTTGAAGCGACCTCATTAAAACCAGCTGAACTCCGTTTAGGTCTTACTAATGAAGCCTTTAACTCTACCCTCTCAGCTCTTTCGTCGGACACATCAGATACTACTCAATTATGGTATTGGCTTGATTTAGCACGCTTACAACAAGCAAACGGAGATTATAAAGGATCAATCAAATCTTTTGAAAATGGATTTGCAATTTTAGATGAATATGAGAATCGCGCTAAAGCCAGCATACGCAATATAGGCTCTTTTTTAGGATCCACTTTATTTTCAAAAGGGGCTGAAAGCTATTATGGCAAAGGATACGAGCGGACCCTTATGCATACCATAAATGCCTTAAACTATACGATGCTAGGAGATTTTGAAGGTGCTGCAGTAGAAATGCGTCGAATGGATCAGCGACAAGAGTTTTGGCTACAAGAGAATTCAGAACGATTAAAAGAAGCAACTAAAGATATCCAAAAAGCTCAACAACAAGGGAATAATACGACCGCCATACCCAATGGATATTCGATGGGGACATTACTCGAAAATCCAGAAGTTCGTTCACTAGCCAACAGCTACCAAGACCCATTCTCTTACACTTTGAGCAAAATTATTTTTGATCTATCCAGTCAAAGCGAAACGGGAGAGATCAGTCTCAAACGGGCACTTGCACTCAATCCGGACGTTGCAAAAGTTTTTGTTACCCCTACAATTTCTCATAATAATAAAAATCTAAAAAAAGAACCTCTCTCTTCTAAAAAAATAGAGGTAACACTGATCGTGTTATCCGGTCTCGCCCCCTCATTAACACTCGAAAAAATCCATTTTCCCCTTTTCAACGGAGCCAATTATTCAAGCATTGATCTCTCTTCGTACACACCTCCGCTGAATGATATCTCTTTCTTAACTATCTCCACACCAACACTTCGTATTCAGCCACCTAGACTGCTCAAAGCAGACATAATGGCATACAAAACCCTCAAAGATGAATTACCGGGTGAACTTTCAAAAGCGGTTGTCCGAGCAACATCAAAAGCTATAGCAGCTCAACAAGCTTCTAATCAGTTTGGTCCTTTAGGAGGATTTGTTGCATCTTTAGCCATGGATATCGGTTCTTCTGTCTCAGATACAAAATTTAGAAACTGGAATACCCTTCCAAACTCAGGATATCTATCAAAATTCACTGCAAACAGCGAAGATATTATCAACATTACACTAAACCAGGCTCAAGAGTCTTTAATGCTTCCATCAGATAAAATTGGTATCATCATATTAGTTTCCTATCTAGCACCAAATAATATAAGGATTTCACATGTTGACTACTAAAGAGCTTATTATAACGTTAAGCGCTAGCACACTACTACTGGGTATATTGAGCGGCTGTTCCACTAATAATGTCAAATACGGTGATGCTAAAGCTGTAGAAACTGTTACCGCTGACTTTGGCTCCACCGATTTACAAACAACTGCTGAATCACTAACCCAATCGTTGTTAGAATCTCGTTATATCACCAAAGGACAAAATCAACCAAAAGTTCGATTGCGTACGGTTAATAATCTCACCTACGAGCATATTGATACCAAAGCAATCACTGATAAAATACGTATTAAGCTTCTAAAATCAGGACAAGTACGCTTCTTAGCAGATAAGTCAAATCTTGGTGACGTTAAAGATGAACGTGATTTTACTGAAGCCGCTACAGCAAATAGAGTAAATCAACCTATGGAAGATGCTGAGTATATTATCACGGGAAATGTTCGCTCTATCAAAAAAGCAAATGATGATATTAAAGACGTTTACTACAATGTGTCTATGGAGCTTGTAAACCCTCAAAACGGGGAAATTTTATGGGCAGATGAAAAAGAGATACGCAAAGTAACATCAAAACCATCCTTAGGATGGTAATGATACTCAATTCCCCTCGCTGGGATTTATCACCTCAATAACATCCAAACCGAATCCACTTAATCCAGAAAATTCTGCATTTTTAGAATCCGCCAATAATCGCATATGACGAACACCTAATGTCTTTAAGATTTGTGCACCGATTCCGTACTCTTTCATATTACCTTGTTGGTGATGAGGCTTGTCGATAAAGAGCAATACACCGCTGTTATGCTTGAGATAATCGATAGAATCGATCAATTGAGTATATTTGCTTTGATTAATTAAAAGTTCACAATCAGAGATTACATTATGTACTCGAACATTGGCAGTCTCACCTGCTTTATAAAAGACGATAGCGGTATGTTTATCGCCTTGATGATCTTCAAAACAATATTTTTTGACATTGACACCAAAAAATTCAATTTCATCTTCGGACACTGCTTTGACTAAAATCTCATTAGCAAGACGATATTCAACAATATCTGAAATATAAACGGTTTTGAGGTTATGCATTTGACCGAAAATATCCAAATCATCACGACGAGCCATCGTCCCGTCTTCTTTCATGATTTCACAAATAACCGCAGATTCTGCTAAACCTGAGAGACGACACAAATCGACAGATCCTTCCGTATGACCGATACGAACCAACGTCCCACCCTCTTTTGCTATAAGAGGAAAAATATGTCCAGGCATAACCAGTTCACTTGAATGACTTACAGGGTTAGCCAAAATCTTAATCGTCATATCTCGCTCTGCTGTTGAGATACCTGTTGTAGCTTCTGTAGCATCTACAGAGACCGTAAATGCCGTCTCATGCATCGATGAGTTTGTTTTGACCATTGGTTCGAGATTTAAACGTTTCGCAATGCTAGGGTTGATTGCTACACATATAAGCCCTTTTGCATGAGTAGCCATAAAATTTACATGATCGGGAGTCGAAAAAACTGATGCATAAACAAGGTCACCCTCATTCTCACGATCCTCATCATCGACCATAATAACCATACGCCCTTTTCTAAACTCTTCGATAGCTTCTTTAACACGTTCTATTGCTGACATATTGATCTCTTTATTCTTTATTAAAATATTAGTATGAATTATAATCAAAAAGGGCTAAAAATCTATCATTTTATTTTGCAATCTGATTTGAATATTTTTTTAAAAAATGTCTTGACAAAGAATAAAAAAATGTCTATAATTTCGGCCTCACAACGTAAATGTTGGGGTATAGGCAAATGGTATGCCAACAGTTTTTGGTACTGTAGATTGAAGGTTCGAGTCCTTCTACCCCATCCACTCTTTTAATCCATTTATACCATCCATCAAAAATATCATAAAATCACAATTACGTTTAGTTTCTAAACACTCTTATGGTCAACTTTAACAATTGATGATTAATATACTTGACATTACTTAAATTTTTGACTATAATTGCGCTCTACAAACGATCTAGTGTTTGTTTCTTATTGTTGCACTTCTTTACCGCGGAATAGAGCAGTCCGGTAGCTCGTCGGGCTCATAACCCGAAGGTCGTAGGTTCAAATCCTGCTTCCGCAACCAATCTAAAAATCCCTAAACAAAATCATAACAAATTATCACTCCCATTCAAATAGTAAGTGTAACACACAGTTATTTCGTAATTGTATCCGCCCTTTTGGTCTATCAAGTTTATTATGTGTTAAATACGAAAATAGGGACGGCTCACCATCGATGAAAATTCCCATGGTATGGCTACGATGATAAGAATAAATGCTATCGTATACCAAATAGCAATAGTTCGAAATTTTAATCTATCTATCTTTTGACGTTTTGCAATCATAGAGCCAAGAGTGATAACAAAAATAGCCAATAGCATGGTGACACTGTGTTCAAGTCCGAAGAAACGAATCTCACGGATATGTACAGTTTCACTAAAATGACTCAAAAAATATGAGATTATCGGGCTAATACCATATAGGAGAAGCCCAAATAGAAGCTGGATATGGGCAATCGTCGCAACACTGTGTCGTAGAGAATTATCAAAATTTGTAAAAGATTTCTCTCTAAACCATCCTGTATATGCACGATAAAGTGAATAGAGTAAACTCACTACAACAATCCAACGAAGCCATGAGTGTACTAATAAAATGATTGTATAGCTCATTACTCTGATGACACCTTTCGTATTTTAAACCACGCCGCATATAACGCCGGAACAAATACCAACGTCAAAGCGGTAGCAACGATAAGCCCCCCCATGATCGCAATCGCCATCGGTCCCCAAAATACACTACTCGTTAATGGAATCATAGCCAAAATTGCGGCGCCGGCAGTGAGTACCACAGGACGTGCACGACGTACAGTGGCTTCGATAATCGCATTCCATGCATCTACTCCTTGTTCAATATCCTGCTCGATTTGATCAACCAAAATCAGTGAGTTGCGCATAATCATCCCCCCTAATGCGATAACACCGAGCAATGCTACAAATCCAAACGGGGCATTAAAGATAAGCAGTGCCGGAACAACACCGATAAGTCCCAATGGAGCGGTCATAAATACCATGAACATCAGAGAAAATCGTTGTAACTGCACCATCAATATCAACAGCATTACGGCAAACATAGCCGGAAAAACAGCAAAAAGTGCAATATTCGATTTATCACTCTCCTCTATCGCCCCTCCTGCTTCGATGCGATAACCGGTGGGAAGATTATCGATAATCGGTTGCAACGATGGCATTATTTTGGTGGTGGCGTACGGTCCTTGTATCCCCTCTGCCAAATCACTGCGAACGCTAAGCGTCATATCCCGATCTCGTCTCCATAATACCGGCTCCTCAAATGTAGGTTCAATCTTCGCCACGTGTGAGAGTGGGATTATAGCTCCCGTGTGTGAGAAGAGCTGAATATCTCCGAGCCGTTCAAGCGATAAACGCTCATCAGAAGTAGCACGTACCACCACATCGACAAGTTCTTCGTTGCGCCGAATCTGCGTTATTGCCACCCCGTTTGATGCGGTTTGAACAATATTTTGAATATCCACCGTACTTAAACCCAATAAACGTGCTTTGTCTTGGTCAACATGGACTCTAAACGACCTTACCTGCTCATTCCAATCGAGCTGAGTATCTCGAACCAACGGGCTTTTACGGACAACATCTCTCACTTGATAGGCGATTTGACGTACAGTTTCTTTATCCGCTCCCATGATTCTAAACTGCACCGGAAACCCTACGGGAGGACCGAACTCCAGCCTCAGAACACGTGCTCTGCAATCGGGAAACGCTTTGTTTGTATCAAACAGCTCCATTAGACGGCTACGAACGCGCTCTCGTGCTTCGAGTGTGGGGGTTGTGAGTACGAACTGCGCATACGATGGACTGGGAAGTTCAGGAGAAATCGATAGGTAAAATCGAGGAGTCCCCTCCCCCGTATACGCGGTAAAGCCATCAATATCACGGTCGGATTTGAGAATCTGTTCCAGTCTTTTTACCTGCTGTTGTGTCGATTCAAAAGAGGCTCCTTCGTGCAATCTCAACTCTATCAACAACTCTGTGCGTGACGCTGTTGGGAAAAACTGCTGTTGTACCAATAACATACCCGCACCTGAGAGTACAAAAAGAGCCAATGTCGCACCCAAAACCCTCCAACGTCGCACGACGCTCCATTCGATAATACGACGCAATCTCGTATAGATAGGACGATGGTAAAGATCATGAGGGTGTGACGAGGTTTCGTAGGAGGGTAACAGTTTCGTCCCCAAATAAGGGGTAAAAATCACCGCAACAAACCATGAAGCGATCAATGCCGTACCAACCACCCAAAAGATACCGCCAGCATATTCACCCGAAATAGATTGTGCAAAACCAACCGGCATAAAACCCGCCACCGTTACCAATGTCCCTGTTAGCATAGGAAACGCCGTAGATTTATAAGCAAATGTAGCGGCACTTAAGCGATCCCACCCCTCTTCGAGTTTGACTACCATCATCTCAACGGCGATAATCGCATCATCAACTAACAGTCCCAACGCGATGATGAGTGCTCCCAACGATATTCGATCCAAACTCCATCCCAAAATATACATCACGGTAGCGACTATCCCCAATACCAACGGTACCGAAACGGCAACGACGATTCCACTCCGCCAACCCAAAAAGAGAAACGACACCGCCAATACGATGACCAATGCCTCCAAAAATGAGCGTTCAAACTCCCACACCGATTCCTCTACGATTTTCGGCTGATCGGAGTATTTCTCGATGCGTATCCCCAGAGGCAATTGTTTTTGGATATGCTTCATCCGCTCATCGAGTGCACTACCCAACTCTAAAATATTACCGTTGTGTTTCATCGTCACACCGATGGCTAAGACCGCCTCTGCGTTGTGACGGATAGTAAAGTGTTGCGGATCTTCATATCCTGTGCGTATCGTAGCGATATCAGATAGTTTCAACACTCTCCCGCCAACCTCGATACGGACATTTCCAACATCATTTGCATTATGGAGTTCACCATCCACACGAACGTATACACGGTCATTAGGAGTCTCGATAGCACCGGAGGGAATCACCATATTTTGACGTGCCAATGCCTCGAAGATAACATTAGGGGAAATACCCAGTGCGCCAAGGCGACGTGTCGAAACTTCGACATAGACACGTTCGCTTTGTTTACCGAGGATATTGACTTTATTGACCCCTTTTACACTTTGTAATTGACGTTTTATCATCTCCGCCGTATCATGACGCTCTGCCGTCGTCAACTCTGGGGCGCTAAGGGCATATAATACGCTGTAAACATCGGTGAATTCGTCGTTATACAACGGTCCTTGCACTCCGCTTGGCAACTCGTGACGTATATCGGAAATCTTTTTTCGCGCCTGATACCACGATTCATCCAAATCTTTTTTACTGGTGCCACCCTTCATCCATAAAGTAATGGCACCATATCCCTGACGCGAAAAAGAGCGAACATTATCGATATGTTCGAGTTCCTGCATCTTGCGCTCAATACGGTTGATTACTTGATCTTGAACCTCTTGGGCAGTTGCACCGGGCCACATCACGACCATCGTCATTGCAGGTACGTTGAAATTCGGGTCTTCCGAACGTCCGAGTTTGGTAAACGACACGACACCGACGATTAGTACGCTAATGATTAAGAAAAGCACCAACTGAGTATGCGTTACCGCCCATTTGGAGAGGTTGAAATTTTTCACACTCGACCCCTCTTCTCATCCATAGTCTCAACACTACGCTCAATCGGAGTGACGTTCATCGACCCATCTATCTTTTGCGCCCCGACCGTCACGATACGCATCTTTTCAGATAATCCGCTCACCCGAACCGTCGTTGCTCCATAGCTTAGAATCGTGACTTTTACAAACTCCACCCCTTTTCCATTGGGTTTGACCACCCATACCCCCGCTTCACCTGCTGTTTTAACGATGGCACTCAGTGGCAAAGTGATTCCCGCTTCGCTAGGGCGTGATAGTCGCAGTTGCAATGTTGAGCCCAGAGGAAATCGGCTCAATCCCTCTTGCTGTGCTACATAACGTGCACGATAAGTACGACTTGGCAATACGGCTATCGGTGAGAGTTCACGCAAACGAAGCGGCACCGAGTTTTTCTTCTCATCCCACGGTTGAGCCTCGGCTTTAAACTCAGGGACATGCGTCATAATCTCTTCGGGTAAATCCACCACCACTTCACGTTCACCCTCTTTGGCTATGGATAGGAGGGGTTGTCCTTCTGCTACTACTTGTCCGATTTCCATAGTGATAGCTGTAATAACGCCATCATACGGTGCCCTAAGAATCGTATAGCTGTCCTTATTTTTTGCCAGTTCCAACGCGCTTCGTGCTTGCTCCATACCCGCTGTTGCAGCATCGGCACGGCTCTTTTGACGCTCATAATCTGCTAGACCCATCGAACCATCCGTAGAGAGACGTTGAAATCTTTGTGCGTCCGATAGGGATTGTTTGGCATTCACACTCGCCGATTTAAACTGCTCCTCGGCGGCACTGAGGGCTAATTGATAATCACCGTTATCCAGCATTGCCAAAGGCTGACCTTTTGTGACGCAATCTCCGACATTGACAAGACGTTTGAGAATTTTTCCCCCTGCACGAAAAGCTATATCGGTTTCGACCCGCGCACGAATCGACCCACTCAGCCATCTCTCTTCCACCCCTTCGCTCTTGGCGATTGTCGTCACATAGACCGCTGTAGAATCAGGAGTTTTCACTGTTTCATCCTTGCATCCTGTTATCAGTATCACAGAGACTAAGAGGACGATAGGCTGTAAATATTTTTTTAGTGATGAGTTCATGGCTGTACCTTTGGTTGTTCTTTTGATGAGAGCTGAGATGCATTCCATCCACCGCCCAATGCTTTATAGAGCTGCACATCGGCTAAAAGACGTTGCGTCTCATGCTCTGTTACCTCTATGGCACTAAGTGAGACCAAACGCTCAACATCGAGGAGGGAGAGTTTATCGATTTGACCTTCGCGGTATAACGATTGTATATGTCGAAGTGATTGTTGATGATTTGAAGCGACCGCTCTAAGCAATGCACCCCGCTTCATCTCGTTTGAGCGTAGACTTAGCGTATCTTCCACCTCTTTCACCGCGACAAAAACAGACTTTTGCCAAGAGAGTAACGCTTCGTGTTCACGCGCACTTTGGACATCAATGCTTGCTTGAATCCGTCCCGCGTTAAAAATCGGCATAGCAAACGCCATGGCAACATTCGAAAACGCCACCGTTGCCAAATCTATTCCGTTAATTCGAAAATCCTCAAACCCGAACAGTGCATTCACAAAGAGCTTCGGCCACGTTTGAGATTCCGCCTCTTTGGAACGCAATGACTCTGCACGATACTGTGCTTCCGCCGCCATCAAATCAGGACGACGACGAAGCAAATCGATAGGTTGAGCTGTACCGATACTCGGAGATTTGGACCAAACATATTCAGGATTATCATCTACCACTGAAGCAGAGGGGTTTGCACCTAGTAAAAGGGAAATATGGGTTTGCGATACGTCAACCAACGTTTGCAATGACGGTATCTGTCCATCCAATGCATTGGCTTGCGCTTCAGCCATATTGAGGTCATATCGGCTCGATTGCCCCTCCTTGAGGCGTCGAGAAATCAGATTAACGTATTCATGTCGCGTTTGCGCCAACTCTTTGAGAATAGCCAGACGTTGTTGTGCACCACGCAAGATAAAGTACTGACGTGCTATTTCACTCGCAATGAGTAGCCGTACCCCCTCTGCACCAACTTCTGCCCTGATAGCATCCGATTGTGCGGCATTAACACTAGCACGCACCCCTCCGCTTATATCTAGCTCCCACGCCAAACCAATACCCGCACTATACGCTCTCACATCCGGCATCCCCTGCTTATACGGTGAGGGGAGTCCGCTATGGGTTGTTGAAGCCGATGTTTGTAAATCTACTGTCGGCAAAAGACGCGAGGCATGTGTATCCGCTCCTGCACGTGCAGCCTTTATACGGCTCATTGCAATCCCTACATCATGGTTGGAGATGAGAGCTTTTTCGATGAGAGTGCTCAATATAGGATCGTTAAACTTCCCCCACCACTCTCTATCCTCTGTGAGAGAACTATCGGCATGGTGAAAAGTTGCTGAGAGGTTGGAATCGAGTTTAGGAGGAGAAGCTTCAGGCGTCGCGCACCCAGATAGTAAAAGTATCGAAGCGATAGAGAGCCAAAACGTGTGATGCCGTAAAAATATTTTTTGCATAAAATTCCCCTAACAAACATGGGGAAATTCTACTCTCACCTTAGAGGATTGTCATTCGCATTTGTTCATCTTTTTCAACCGACTCAGATGTTGCGGTGTGATTCCCAAATACGAAGCGATATGATATTGCGGTACTTTATCGAGCAGATACGGGGTTGTTTCTAAAAACTGCGCAAATCGTGATTCTGCATTCATCACTAACTGAGAGAAAAACTTTTGATGCACCAACGAATACGCCAAATCACTCGATCGTCTCATAAACTCCGACCATTTGAGATGATGAGTACATAAATAATCTTTCTCCTCTTTTTTCATGATATGAAAGGAACAATCGGTGATGGCTTCAAAATGAAGCTTTGAGGGGGTTTGACATAAATAGCTATCATAATCGAACACAACCAGATTGGTCAAATGGGAATTTTCATCGTTAAAATAGATATACCATGTCGTATCTTTCCCCTTTTCATCGATGTAATACCCCCGCGCAATACCCGATTCTAGAAAATAGATACTGTCGTGAATATGCTCTGCGTGGTGAATGGTCTCCCCTTTTTGAAAATGCTTTTGACGAAACATTTGCGTAAGCGATTGCAGTTCATCACCATCTAATACGATATTTTTGTTTAAAAATTCCAGCAATTTGCTCACTATTTATCTCTCTTATTTCAGATTATACATGACGCTATTCTACTGTTTTATCCTCAACACACGATTCGTCATCTCACTAGTTCTTTGCTCTATATTCATCGGTGAGGATTCCCCCAAATCCCCAGTTTTCTAACTCGATTTCTTCTATGACAATATGTGTATGTTCAGGCTTCTTGCCCAGTACTCGTACAAGAGTATCAGTAATTTCCGCAACTATCTGAGCCTTTTGCTCTCTCGTTGTTCCATCTTTAGTTATTTTTACATTCACAAACGGCATAAACTTTCCTTGAAGAAAATATGTACTATTGTACAAAAATTATTTCATCGCCATCATCAAAAAACCGGTAAATCCTGCATTATCTGCACCGATTAGTGGAGAAACCTGCGATTTCATCTCTTTTAATATCTGTGTATAACGCGCATAAAATTCATAGGTCGGTTTGGGTTTATATTCCAAACCGCTTATCTCGAAGAACTTGATAATATCTTTGGTGGTGGTCGGTTTGATAAAAAACTCCTTATCCCGTGCGTAATAATAGGGGATGAGCGTCACGATAGACCATTTCGCGAGTTTATAGATACTGAGAATATCGACGAGGATTCTAAACCCTTTCTCATGATCGGCGTGCAGAAGTTCATACAATCCGATGGCAAACATATCTTGCTGTTCCATACTCATCGCTTTTAACATATCACGGACTTTTGGTTTTTCAAAAAGCGAGATAAGAGAGGATTTGGAGACGATTTTGGCAAAGCTCTCACCTATCTCTTCGGTACGTGAAAATTTCTCAGGTGCAAACATCTCCTGTACACTTTCACTTATTTTTGCCGTATTGTGACGTTTAATGATGGGTAGCAGTGCTTCATCCTCGAACCCTTTGGGGTAAAAGGTGAGAAAACTTGCCTCGGCTTCTTTGAGCTTTTGCAGATTCATCGCTAATCCTTTTTAACACGCCATCTTATATTGGATCATCGATATCACCGCCCCTTGCGGATCTTGGATGATAGCAAAATCACCGACTTTCGGTATCGGTGTTATCTCAACGATAACGTTCGCCCCAAGCTCTTTAGCCTTCTCTAACGTGGCTTTAATGTCTGTAACGGTTATGTAATTACCCCAATGCGGCGGTATTTTTTCATCATCACAATGTTTTATATCCATGATACCTGCTATCTCTTGATTATTCAATGATACCACTTGATAGTCAAAATCGACATTGTCAGCTCTTTTAAACTCCCAACCGAAAACCTCACCGTAAAACTTTTTCGCCCCTTCGATATCGCCCGTTAAAAGCTCAAACCAACTAAATGCACCGTGCGTTGTAAATGGATTCATGTTATATTCCTTGTATTATATGTCGTATTATTTTACTCAAAAAAGTGCAATATATATCACTACACTCTCGTCTTATATTCTACCGTTTTATCCTCAACATATACCCTCCATGCTTTTCCCCTCGTTCCCAATGTCCTCATTGGGAATGCAGACTAACATAATCCACTCCCAAATTATTTTAAGAAAAACGGTGTAAAATGTTTAAAAATATGTTGATATGTAAAATTTTCTTGGATGTTTCTAATTTCAGAATATTTTAAATGTCCGATTATCTAGTGAATTTTTGGGAAAATAGTATATTTTGGGTATGAATAAATAGTTAGCCCCAAAGTGGGTTCGTGTTTT
>NZ_JAQTUH010000011.1:0-50014 GCF_028710345.1 Sulfuricurvum sp.
TAGCATGTTACAATACTACCATGAATAATGAGCCCGTAAAAAAAATATCCCCCTATCATCACGGTAATCTTAAAGAAGAGCTGTTGCAGACCGCTACAGAAATGATTGATAAAGAGGGGATTGATTCGATTACCCTACGTGACCTTACCCAGAGGTTAGGGACGTCACGAACGGCAGTGTATCGCCATTTTGCGAGCAAAGAGGCATTGATACTCGGTGTAATCGAGAAGGGATATGAACAACTTGATAAGATGTTTACCCCCATATTTGAAGATCGTACCCAAAGCGTTGCCCAGCGATTTAACGCAATGGCACGAGAGTATCTCGATTTTGCGATAGAACATCCAAACCTCTATCGATTGTTGTTTGGTGATAAATATCATCAAGAGCGTGAAGAGTTATGTGATTATCGAGACGAGTCACAAGCAACGGGGCTCTATGCCCTGATCGGACTTTTGGTAGAGGGTCAGGAAGAGGGGAGTATCGCAGCGGTCAACCCTATGGTACAAGCGGCTATGGCGTGGGCATCAATCCACGGTCTTGCGTCGTTGTTAATCGATGGACATTTGATGATGAGTGATAACATAGAAGTAATTTATGAATACAGTATAGAGGCATTGTTAAAAGGGTTAAAGGGGTAGCTTTAATAAATAGAGTTGTCCATAGCAATCACAAAACTTTTTACATCCGCATGAATAATAGATATTTTTCCCCGTTACAATCGAATAGCTTCCGAAATTGGTTTTGATAACATCCCCTTGAACCCTCTCGATCGTGATTGTTTTGATAAGACACGAATCCATGGAATCGAGGCGATGAAATTTCTCCCGCGTAGAGTGTACCCATAATACCGAAGAACCGGCTATAAGAGAAGATGCTTTTTGAGAATCCCATTCTCGAAGTGCATCAAAACTTTCCAATTCTGAATCGCTAATATTGCGGTAAGGGCGCATTAAATCTCCAAATCTTTTTTGATTTTAGATATGCATATATAGTTCTTATATTTTAAGTAATGAGCCAAATATAATTTCAAATTCCGTCACTCCCGCGAAGGCGGGAGTCTAGCTGGATTCCCGCCTTCGCGGGAATGACAAAGTGATATTAAATAAGTATTCCTACTTATGATGAGAGTCGTGCTTCATAATGGAGCACAGATAAAGGATTATAAATCCATTTATCCCCTAATTTTAGGCAATTGGCGGTATGTTTCTGATTTTGTTTTAGGGTGAGTTTTCCTTCATTATCAACCACTTTTGAGTATATTTTTTCCATCTTTGAACCCAAAAGTGTTGTATTAGTTGAGAATTTAATCATCTCTTCAAACCCTATCAGACCGTTTTTAGGGATAGGAAGATCACAGTAATAATGACCGATATCATTAATTCCCCAAAATATAAATCCAAGTGACGTATAAAAATCGAGTGAATCGGAAACGGAGGTAAAATGGATTCGTCGTACATGTTTTGAGAGGGCGTGATTAATAGTAGAATCGAGTAATTCTTCTGCAAACCCCTGTCGTCTATCGATGAGTGGAGTAAAGAGGTTATAGACCGTCAAATATTCGCTGTAACGATCTATTTTAGAGAAGATATAGCAAACATGTTTCCCCTCATTATCGATGAGGACGTTGCACCCTTGGGCTTTCCAGCTAAAATGGCGATCCCACCATGCTAATGCTTGAATGGCAAAACGTTTACTCTCTGTATCGGTGATGGTGGAAACAGAGAGGAGATATTCATCACGGTTCAGTGGGTGAAGTCTCATCCCACTTCGTTTGTATAGGCGTATGTTGAGGAGATAGAGCGGAGTCGTTCAGCTGCTTTGGTAAATACCTCGATGGTATAGTCCACTTCATCCGCAGTCGTAAAGCGGCTAAGGCTGAGACGGATGGCGGTGTGGGCGAGTTCAGGGTCTTCTCCGATAGCGGTCATAACCGGATTGGCCTCTAAGCTTTCAGATGCACATGCACTCCCCGTAGATGCCGCGATACCGGCACGGTTGAGATCCCATAACATCGATTCTCCCTCGATACCGCGCAGTGAGATGAGGATAGTGTTAGGGGTACGACGCGCACGATCACCCACCACGATAGTATCAGGGAGCTGTGAAATAGCATCTTCCAATCGATCACGCAATGCTCGCACATCGCTGTTCATTTTTTCCAAATGCCCTACCGATTGTTTCATCGCCAGACCCATACCGATGATATAGGCAACATTGAGAGTACCTGCACGATAACCACCCATTTGTTCCCCACCGTGGAGGAGGTTTGGGAGCTCTTTCCCTTTTTTAACATACAAACCGCCGATACCTTTTGGCCCGTGGAATTTGTGAGCGGAGAAGGTGAGGTAATCTATCGGAGTTTTGGTCAAATCAACTTTTACTTTTCCGATAGCTTGGACTGCATCCGTGTGAAATAAAATCCCTTTTTCTTTTGCGATAGCAGCAACTTCATCAACGGGAAAAATCATCCCCGTCTCGTTGTTTGCCCACATCATACTAATTAATATTGTTTTATCAGTAATTGCCGCTGCAACACGTTCAGCACTTACATAACCGTAAGCATCCACATCAACAAAAGTGATCTCAGCACCGTTCTCTTCGAGAAAATGGAGGGTTTCAAGAACCGATGGATGTTCCACTGCAGAGGCGATGATATGGTTTTTAGAAGGGTCACGGAGAATATGTTTGAAAAAGACACCCTTAAGTACCGTATTGTTACTCTCTGTCGCACATGAAGTGATAAGGATATCATCGGCATCGGGAGCATTAAGGGCATCGTACATATACCCCATCGCTTCGTTAAGATACGGACGTACCTCGATACCATACTGGTGCAACGAATTCGGATTTCCATAGAGATCCTCGAAGAATGGCTGCATTTTTACTTTGACGATTGGGTCGAGTTTGGTGGTTGCGTTGTTATCGAGATAAACACGTTTCATATTTTGTCCTCATAATGTCGTTATTATGAGTTCTTATGCAAGATTTGTTCGAGAGATTCACTTTCACTAAAATTATTAGGGAAGTAAGGTCTTGATGAGTTTTTAAACATCGTAGGGTGGGATTTTTCCCCAATATATCGTTATAATTGGACTTATTTGATAAAATACGGATTTTAAAGTACAAGTATTACAATTGAGAAGGTTTTAGAGCAATGATCGAGAGCAAAGATTTTTTACGTACCATCGTCGAAGAGGATTTACACGCGGGCAAATACAGCGAAGTTGTAACCCGTTTTCCCCCTGAGCCAAACGGCTTTCCACACATCGGACACGCCAAATCGATCGCGATCAATTTCGGAATCGCGCGGGACTATAAAGGGCATTGTAATCTTCGGATGGACGATACCAACCCGACGACTGAAGACACCCGCTACGTCGAAGCGCTCAAAGATGCCGTAGAGTGGCTCGGATTTCAGTGGGAGGGGAATGTTCGCTATACGTCGGATTACTTCCCTGAACTCTACGAATACGCTAAACAGCTTATCAAAATGGGTAAAGCCTACGTCGATAGCCTTAGCGAAGATGAGATTCGTGAGTATCGCGGAACGGTGATGGAAGCGGGACGCCGTAGCGTCTATGCCGAGCGCAGCGTAGAAGAGAACCTCGATCTCTTAGAGCGGATGAAAGAGGGCGAATTCAAAGACGGTGAACACGTCCTCCGTGCCAAGATCGACATGAGTGCGGCGAATATGAAGATGCGCGATCCGCTCCTCTACCGTATCCGACACGCCCACCACTACCGCACGGGCGATGCGTGGAATATCTACCCGATGTACGATTACGGTCATTGTCTTTCAGACTACATTGAGGGGGTTACCCACTCTATCTGTACACTGGAGTTTGAAAATAACCGTGACATCTATGACTGGGTACTTAATACGCTGGGGCTGACATCACCGCGCCCTTATCAGCATGAGTTTGCACGTCTGGGGATCAACTACACTGTTATGAGCAAACGAAAGCTCTTAGAGCTGGTAAACGAAGGGTACGTGAACGGTTGGGACGATCCGCGCATGTCGACCATCGCAGGACTTCGTCGTCGCGGGTATACCCCTGAGTCGATTTTGAACTTTTGTCATCTGATCGGTATCGCCAAAGCCAACTCGATGGTCGATGTGGCACAGCTCGAGTTCTGTATTCGTGATGATCTCAATACTAAAGTACCGCGCGTGATGTGTGTACTCGACCCGCTCAAAGTGACGATCGAGAACTATGAGGGGAGCGAAGAGCTTGATGCCTCGTATTACCCTGAGGATGTACCGAAAGAGGGGAGCCGAAAACTGCCGTTTTCCCGTGAGATATACATCGAGCGTGAGGATTTCAGCGAGAATCCCCCTGCAGGCTTTTACCGTCTAACGCCTGAGCAACCCGTGCGCCTCAAACACGCCTACATCATTACCTGCAAAGAGGTGATCAAAGATGGCTCAGGGAACATCACGGAGATCATCGCAACGTACCATCCCGACTCCAAAAGCGGTTCCGATACGAGCGGTATCAAGGTCAAAAGTGCGATCCAATGGGTCGAAGCCAATACCGCAAAAACGGTCGAGGTGCGACTCTATGATCGTCTCTACACCTGCGAAGCACCGGAGGGGGTCGAAGATCTCAATCCTGATTCGCTCAAAATCATCAAAAACGCTCTGGTCGAACCCGCTCTCATCACCGAAAAACCCGATGTCCGCTTTCAGTTCGAGCGTCAGGGGTATTTTTATGCCGATCCGATCGACTATACTGACGAAGCACCAGTATTTAACAGAATCGTAGGGCTGAAAGACTCGTGGAACAAAAAGAACAAAGCTGACGAGGGCGCAGTGAAACCAGAGCGCAAAGCTCCTGAGAAAAAAGTACAGATCGATGGTGAAGTGGCACCGATGAGTGAAGCTGAACAAGTGCGATATACGAAGTATACAAACGAGTTCAAACTTAACAGCGAAGTGTCGAATATCCTTGCGCGTGATGAGAAACTCGCCGTATTCTTCGAAGCGGCTCTTTCAGTCCATAACAGCCCGATAACCATTGCCAACATTGTGGCTAATGAGGTCGCCAGAGAGCTAAAAGAAAAAGACGCAAGTGAGCTGAAATTCACTACCGCACAAATCGCAGAACTCGTCAAAATGATCGATGATGAGATCATCTCGAACAAAATCGCCAAACAGGTCTTCGAAGAGATGGTGCAAAGCGGTGAGAATCCATCCAAAATCGTCGAAGCGCAGGGATTGGTACAGATCAGTGATCCGTCCGTGATTTTGCCGATAATCGATGACGTGATGGCAAAAAATCCTGATAATGTTGAAAAATACAGAGCAGGCAATACAAAACTGTTCGGCTTTTTCGTCGGACAGGTACTTAAAGCGACGGGAGGAAAAGCAAATCCTCAGGTCGTCAATGATCTAGTAGCGCAGAAGTTACAATAGAAACTGGATTCCCGATCAAGTCGGGAATGACGGGGAGTAGGCTATTCTTGCTCTTTTTCAGTTTTGAACGTGTAGATAGGTTCTTTTTCTGAATCATCAATAATCGCTTCCGTAATCGTGACGCTTTGAAGATTCTTTTTCGACGGACAGCTGTATTGGAGCGGCAACATTGCTTCCTCGATAATTCCTCGTAGTCCGCGAGCGCCCACACCACGATCAATCGCTTTTTGCGCAACTGCTTCAAGCGCTTTTGTCTCAAAATTGAGCTCTATCCCGTCCATATCAAAAAATGCTTGGAATTGTTTGATAAGGGCGTTGTCCGGTTCGGTAAGAATTTGGATCATCTGATCTTTGGTAAGTTCAGTGAGTTGTGCGACGACGGGGATACGCCCGATAAATTCAGGAATCATTCCGTAATGGACGAGGGCTTTAGCGTCGATTTTTTTAGGTTTAGCGGTTTTATCGGTTGTGGATTTGGTAAATCCTACTTTATTTGTTTTTTTCGTATGGACATCGGGTACGAGTCCGACAAAAGCCCCTCCACAGACGAAAAGTACGTGCGAGGTGTTGAAGAGTACCGTTTCGGTGGTGGAATTTTTACGGCTCCCTTTGATAGGGACATAAACTTCGGCACCCTCTAGGATTTTGAGTAGCCCTTGTTGTACCCCTTCACCCGATACGTCACGTCCCATCGTCGAGCTTTCCCCTTTGCGGGCAATTTTATCCACTTCGTCGATGTAGATGATACCGCGCTGTGCGAGGTCGATATCGTAGTTCGCAGCAGCGAGGAGGCGGCTGAGGATGCTTTCGACGTCCTCACCCACGTATCCTGCTTCAGTGAGGGCTGTAGCGTCGGCGACGGCGAACGGCACTTGCATGATTTTGGAGAGCGATTTAGCGAGGAGTGTTTTACCGCTTCCTGTCGGTCCTACAAGCATGATGTTGGATTTTTCGAGTTCGACGTTGTTATAAACGGGGTTTTCAATCCGTTTGTAGTGGTTGTAAAGGGCAACGGCAAGCACTTTTTTTGCGTCATATTGACCGATAATGTATTTGTCTAAAAACTCGACAATTTTTTCAGGGACAGGGAGTTGTTGCTGCATCGCGGAGCGTTGTTCATATCGTACCTCTTTTTGCAAAATGCTAGAGCAGGTAGTGATACATTCATTACAAATATGGGTGGTCTCCGAGGAGAACATTTTTTTTACTTCACTTTGTTTTCGACCACAAAAGGAACAGGTTTTTTCCGGCGTACTCATCAGACATCCTTTGGAGTAAATTTAGTAAGAATCTCATCCGCTAAACCAAACTCTATCGCTTCTTTAGCTTCCATGTAGTTATCACGATCGGACTCTTTTTCGATAATTTTGACACTTTTCCCTGTCGCTTCAGAGAGAATCACATACAGTCGTCGTTTGAGATTGAGGATATGTTTGGTATGAATCTCGATGTCGCTCGCTTGGCCAGAATAGCCACCGAGAGGTTGATGGATCATCACTTCGGCATTGGGGAGCATATAGCGATGACCTTTTTCCCCGCAGGTAAATAAAACTGCCGCCATTGAGGCAACCAACCCCATAGCGTAGGTATGAACTGGGGCATTAATGAGATTCATAGTATCTAATATGGCTAATCCTGACATCACCGATCCCCCCGGAGAGCTGATATACATATGAATCGGCTCTTCGGAATCCATCGCTTCGAGATAGAGCAGTTGGGAGACGATAATTCCCATCATATGATCATCAATCGCTTCGGTAATCACGATAACACGGTCTCCGAGGAGTTTTGAGAAGAGATCAAAATATCGCTCTCCACGCGGTGAAACATCTTTTACGGTTGGAATATACGGCATAGTAAGCTCCTTAAACAAATGCTTTTATGAATTCAGGAAGTGACATAGGGATCACTTCAAGGTTATGCTTTTCGACAAACTTTTGCTCTTTTTTATTCAATTCTTTATCGGTGATAACGTATCCACCCTCTAAATCGAGAGAGAGTTCATTGGCTACCATACGATCGGTATCGTGATCGAATGATGTCCCTAAAAAGAGGTATTTTTTTGCTTTTCTATAGGTTTTGAGCACTTTTGGAACAGCAAAACCTGCCATTGCCTCGGTGAGCCAGTCTACATAATCGGCATCAGAGATAACAAAAGTGGGATTTGGAAGCGGTGAGCCCATCGGTTTAAAGAGTATTTTTTCAGCTGTTTCCAAAACCTCATCATCGACAAGAAAGTATTTTTGATTCTCTACATCGTATTCGTATATTTCATAGCGGTTTAAATCCCCCATAATGCGTGATTTACCGACAATAAGACAATGGGGGGTATAGGCTAATAACTCTTGTAATTTTGTATCCCGATTGGTATCAATGATATAACGTGGTGACATATCAACTATTGTTTTGTGCAAAGGGGTGGGTTCAAAGGGTTTTGTATAAATGTGGTTGATAAGTTGTGTCATATACTCAACACCGCGACGTTGTTCCAAATGCATTGCAGCGCGGGAGTATTCGAACATTAGCCGTGCAGACATTGCTCGACCGCCGTTCATCGCTAAAATAAGCGAATCACTATCGTGAGGAACAGCTTCCCCCTCTTTGGTCATAATCCCCTCAAATACCCCTAAACCGAAATAGGGGATAGTGGTTTGATTGCGTAACTCTTTCTTTATTGTCTCAAATAGTGTGTCCATCGTAATCCCTTTTGGAGCTTTGGTCAAACTATTGCATTTTGCGTTCTTGTTTTAAATAGGATAATTTTTGTCTTATTTGTAGTATTTTTGAAGAAAGAGAGGGTAAAAAGGGACAAAAATGTTTACTGACCTTACGCACTTGATGAAATCAAGGGCGAAAAGGGCAGTTTTCTGCCATATCCGAAAGATATGGCTAGCTTTAGGGGGTTGTAGGGACATTTGTCCCTGCCACTTTTCGGGCTCTGCCCGTAAAGTGCGTAACATCAGTTAGTATCACATAAAAAATAATTTAGACAACCAACCTTTATCGACAATATCATCGATAAATTGATCATAAGTTTTATTTTGGGAGTCTAAAAAACCGATCAGGTACTTTTCAGATGCATCTATTCCGCTGGCACTTTCGATTAAAAATAATTCATTATATAATTTCGTGATTTTATCAACCAACTTTTTATCAGCAGCTTTTCGATAGGCTATGTATCCATTGACTTTGTTCGTTAAAGGATCTCTTCTTACCTCAAATTTTGTCGTTACCCAGTAATAATCTCCATTTTTTGCTCTGTTTTTTACTACTGCAAAAATATCCTGACTCAACTGGATACGCTTCCACATGAGTTTAAAAATAACTGCCGGCATATCTGGATGACGGACGATATTATGTGGATGATTCACTAATTCATCTAATGAATACCCTGAAATGTCCATAAAATCTTGGTTTGCAAATTCAATAATTCCTTTAAGATCAGTACGAGTGACAATGACTCTTTTACGGTCAACATAAATTTCTTTAGATGTTTTTTCCATTTTATTGCCTAATATTTATTTATTCAAATAATAACATTATTGCGGTCATGGAACGGTCATGAAATATAAATGATTTTATAGAGTTGACAACTGAACATTCATGGATAACTAAAAGAGCTGACATGGGTTAATTCTCCCGCTTTACGCATTGGGATTCGGAAAATTTGCTGTTTCTCAGATAAAGTACCTTCTTGGGTAATGATAGCAACTTGTACAGTGGTAAGGTCTTCTTGGTTATTACCATCGCCATAATAGTTGACATAGACGTGGTATACACCATTAGGCGGGGTAGGGTTAGCGTATATTTCAGGTCCATACCCTGTGGTGACATCCACATCCAATACCCCTCCATTGGGTGCGACACGATCTCCATAGTAGACGTGTTGTCCATCAGGTGAAATAACATGCAAATCCAAATCGGTACCGTCGCTGTCCCATGATAAAACGATACGAAGACGTGATTGTGTTTTGGCATTGTATCCGTCATAAAATTGGACTTGTTTTCGTGTTTTTCCATCATTACTACGTATTTCGATACTGTTGGAGCCTGAGCCAAATGAATATGGGCGTTCAAAATCTCCCGAATCTTCTACTCGTTGTGGGATAGCTATACCGTTGACGATAAGTTTTGCGGGTTTGCCTTTGATATGTTTGGAAATATGCCCTTTGATTAGTGACGATTTATCCTGACCTTCAGTATTGACGGATGATGCAGGATAGTTGACCTTTTGTATAAACCCCGTAGAATCACCTAAACTGTGTCTCCATCCACCGAGGGGGCTTTCAATCTCTATAGAGTCGGCATAAGCGGAAAAATATCCGCATAATAAGGATGCTAATACGAATGTACTTTTTTTCATGGTGTTACTCCAGTGAGTTTACGGGCTAAATTTTCGATATAGGTTTCATTGACACCGTTAGGGTGATAACGAAAGACGAGATGGAGATATTCGTGCACTAATGTGAGTCGATCGTTTAAACTCTGCCATCCGCGTACGTATATCCGAAGCCGTTTTTGGTCGGAGTAGGGATTTCCATCACTCAGTTGACAAATCGTTGGTATTGACTCTAGGGGTTCATATCCACCTTCACGGTTGAGTGTTGATTGCCATTTTTGGCTATTTTCTGCTAACCATGATTCAGCCGCTTTCAGCGGTACGCACTCCATCCGTCCATTCATGGTAGCGATAGCGGCGTTGGGATAGCTGTGTTTTAATATCTTTTCAAAACTCCATCCTGAGACGGCTTGGGCATAGGCATCTCTCCATGATAACTGATTAAGCGCTGGAGTTGACATGTGATAGTGTATCGGTGCACCGCGTAAAATCAAATCATCGGTAAAGTAGGCTGCTTCGAGTCCTTTTTGAGATGGAATTGTTGCACTGACACGTTGTGTATGGCTTGAGTCTGATATACTCCAACAACCGCCTTGGTAATTACCGTTTTGTACCAAATAGGTTCGTGCGGCAACAGCTAGTGCGCGTGCTGCATGAGTTTGGGTGGTATTACCTTCTCGATCAATGACGCGAGCAACATAATTGTTAAGTCCAAAACGTCCATATATTGTGTAGTGTTGGTCAGAATTTTTACGTAATCGCATTTCTCCTTGGGTTGTAATCGTAAGCCAATTTCCATTTTCAAACTCTAGTCGAAAGTTTCCTTTGAGGATGCCTGATTCTACTTTTATAGGGGTTTTTTCTTTATAAATCGCTTTTAGCGGATAGCGTTCAAAAAATGAGACATCGACACAACTATTATCGGTGGAAGTTGAAAGGAGAGAGGGGGTAGGTAATGTGAGCGAGAGGGCTTTACTCCATTTTGTGAGAGAAGTGAAACTCGATCCGTTAGCACCAAACCAAAACGGCGTTCCATCGGCGAGCCAGCCAGCCGCCCCACCGAATGCTTTACCATCATGTGTATGCCATGAATAGGTTTTATATCGGATTGCACTTCCTAACTCACTCCATGCATTTTTACCGTAAAGTTCTAAAGAAGTTTCGAGAAGGGCATCTCTGGCTTCATTACGTGCTTGAGTTGGAATAGCAGATAATACAAAAAGGAGGTCATGTAGAGAGACTTCAGTTTCTGGGGTAAGGTGACGGATATCGTTTACCCATTCAATTGTAGTTTTTTCTTCCCAATATTTTTTCCATTTTTTAGGACTTATATGGAGTCTATTCGGATCAAAATAAGGGGCGCAAGAGTGGGCTAATGCCCTGTCTCTATTGACGCTTGAACCTGGAGGACAACAATAACGATCTTCTTCAGATGGAGTGGTACTACAGACGTATTCAGCCTCTTTCGCATGGGTATCGGCTAAATAGAGGTAGACAAAAAGTTTCCACAGGCTTCCTAAGGGAACTTTCTCCTCTGGTGTGAGGAAAGAGTGTGCTTTAGGTGTTGAGAGTGATTTGATTGTGATTTCATTATGCTCTAACCATGCAACATTGGCATTATCTTCTCCATGTGCAAAATTCAAACTGAACACTAACACAATAGCAATGTTCTTAATGAATTTTAATAATTGCACGCGAAGTTCCCTCAAACGCTTTTTGATCTGGCTGATACATTTTAAAATAACGTACCGGCGGTAGGACAAAAGTACCGGTTTGTGCTGGTCGAATCAGGTGATTTATCACCATTGTCCCTTTGAGTTTATCAACTGGGACAGTATATCCTTGTGGAGATAAATCAAAACGACTTTTCTCCAACGGATGATATTTTTTCCCTTTTGGAAATCGTACATTTACACCCCATGTGGCTGAATCAGCAGACATCCCCGGAGGAAGTGCCGCCTCTACGATACCGAAATTCAAAGGGGATGATGCATTGGATGTTAGGGTGATTTGATCTAAATAGAGCTCATTGGTACTTAATTCACTGTTTGCCGGAACCAAAACCAAGTCGTATTCTGTCGATTGACCACCATCGGTTATGGCAGAGAGATTAGCATCAGTTTGTCGAATTAAACGATAAAAACGGCGTTCAATCTGAATTGGAAGGGTGCTTTTTCCCAGTTCTGAACTCTCATATCCGATAACTGCCGATAGTGGAGCTTTCGGGGTATTAGAGAGGTTAATCGAAGTCGGTACATTTGTTTTACCCCAATAATAGGCATTTTGACCAGATATCGTACGAAAATTTTTCCATAATGAATCCGGTGCAATTGTCTGTTTTGAACGTGTTAGAAGAGGATTGTTTTTGCTCTCATTTTTAAGTGCACGGTAGACCCATAATAATGTTACAGCTCTGTCGATTGTCGGTGTTTGTGCTCCAACTTTTTCTAAAATAATCGGAGCATTGCTAAGAGGTATATTACCGCTCAATAACAAGAGAGATTCTCCGAGTGGGGAGGTGGATTGATGAATTCGTTGTGCAGCTGATGCAAGATAAGGTTTAATAGCTGGATCAACTTTTCCTTGTGCTTGAGTAAGCGTGTAGGCACTTAATACTAAAGCCATAGTATTGTGTATCGATAGAGTATCAGTTGTCATTATGAGTGAACTTTCCGATGCGAGAGGTAGTGAATTTGCAGCAATGATATTTTTTGCATTTTTAGATAGCTCTTTGAGCAATTCTTCACTTAATGAGCGAACCGGAAGACCCATTTGCTGCATCCAATCGAGCATTAAAGCGCGTTTCCATGGGGTTTGTTTAGCACCGTTTAGTCGATAAATTTCTAATAATGAATTAAAATGATCCGATGGAAGTTTCAGTTTAAGGGCTTGGCTTGCATGCCAATCGGCATAATAGGCATAGGTTGTTAAAAAAGGATCTCCCTCTTTTGCCGGAACACTCCACCATCCAAAGGTTGCATTAGGTCCCGCCATTTGAGCAAGTCTAAAACGGAAAGTGTACAGTCGTTGAGTTAGCAATTCAGAAAACTCATCTTCATCTGATAAAAGCGATTGTAATGCAAGGGTATAGGGGATAATTCTACTCGATGTTTGTTCGACACAACCGTGAGGATAATCGATTAAATCATCCATCATACGTCGAAAATGTTCATTAACCCCATCGGTAAACTGAAATTTTATATTTTTAGCGTCTGATGGTAGTTGTAATATGCTCTCTTTTGAGGTGAGCGATAGATTGAGTGAATGTTTGTTTTGCCATAATGGAGAAAGTATGCGTAGCGGCACCGATAGATTATCTACCTCCTTTCCTTTTACCGAGAGGGTGAGTTTAAGGGGTGAATCATAAGGAATCGTACCAAGAGCTAGCGGCATAAAGTTAATCCCTGATTTGAGCAAAAGGGATTTTGAATAGCTCGTACCGATACCGGAGACATTAATATCAACGGTCGTATCTTGACGTGTTTGGTTGAAAAGGGCTATGGATGCATTAGGTGTGTCTCCATTACGCATCCATGTAGGGGTTGTCCATTTAATATAAAACGGTTTTTCAGAGCGGACATACGCTCTATTTTGACCGACTACTCCGGATTGATTCATACCGCGTACCGTGATGCGCCATCGTGTTAATGAATCCGGCATGATAAATGTGACACGAGCATGACCATTTTTATCAGTCACTACATTAGGTTCCCATAAAGCCGTATCTTTGTCATCACGACGAGGGCGTTCTTGAATTTTGATAGCACGTTGCGGTGTTTGGGTATGGGAAGGGAGTGTTATTTTGGACGGTGTTTTGGCCAAATCGTATCCGATAAAACTCAAACTGGCGGTAGTACGGACATTATTACGTCGCGGATGATAAAAGAAATCAAAAATATCGGGGGCAATTTCACTTTGGAGAACATAAACCATCTCGTCAACGACACTGATGGAGAGTTGAGTGTTAGCGGAAGCTTTATCACCAATAAGTGCCGTGAGATCTAACGTCACTTTTTCCCCAGGCTCATAGGTGGGTTTATCGGATTGAACCGATATATTGATTTTTGGTTGTTCTACTTTGAGTCCTAAATTTTGGAAAACATATTCGTTACCTTTGACATACACAACTGAAAAAGTGATATTTGGTCCGTATGTATCTTTGATTGGTAGTTCAATTTCGTACTGAGTCGGTGAAATTTTTTTCGAACGGATCCAATTACTGCTTTGTGTCATTAATGCCGTTTGCTCTACTCGGTCACGTTCGAGTGTAAAGAGTACTTGATCAACAGGTTCTGAAAAGGTTATCAGTGCTTTTGCTATTTCATTTGGACGATAACTGTTTTGGTCAAATACCATGTTAATAGACCCCTGTGGTGCACGAATACTACCTCCGCTTACATAATGAGTAGTAGCACCGAGAATATTATTTTGGTTATCACGAATCGAGAGACTATAAGTTCCCGATGTGTTAAATGAGAGGGTGAAATCCCCATTATTTTCTAATGTACCACTCTCTTCTTTGCGGTCTTCTAATCGTATCCAACTCCATTTTGTCGGAACGGTGTTTTTGGTAAGATTGTTTATACCAATCGGAGTGTAGTGAAAGATGATATTTTCATTAATCGAGGAGAAAGATTTTTGCCCTGATAATTGGTACATGTTTACACCACGTTCGATGAGCAACTCTTTAGTAGCACGGACACGATAAGCTGCACCATCGGTTGCTAATGCACTTAAAACATAGCGACTCGGTGTATCAGATGCAGGGAGAGAAAATTTTGCTATCCCTTTGGTATCAGTGGAGATAACGGAATCGGTAATTTTAAGAGGAAACTCGCCACTGTATCCTAAATTCCCCTCAATCATACTCAATGTTTGAGACCTAACACTCATATCAACGATAGCATTTTTAACCGGCTTCCCATCTGGATAGGTTAATTGCAGTTTACCGGTAATCGGCTCTTTTGTTTTGTAAGCAGTTTTATCCGGTAAAATAGAAATTTCAAAATGGGGTTTTTGGTATTCTGAGACTCTAAAACTCGCACCATAGCTGTTACCAAGATAATTGAAACGTAACTCATATCCACCGGCTGATGCATTTTGAGGTAGCCTAAATGAGGTATTACCACCGCTTTCAGAGAGTATTTGGACACTTTTTCCAGCTACCGGAAAGCCGTTAGGATCAAACACTTGTAATTGAAGAATTCCATTTTTCAGGGGGAGCGAATCACGTGCTGAAGTAAACTGACGTCCACTAAATTTGACATAAACAGACTCTCCGGGACGATACAAAGGGCGGTCTGTTGTAGCGTAAAGTTTTGTATTGTAAATCTCACTGTCATAGTAATAATTTTCAGAGACATACACTCCACCATTAGGGTCTTCACCATAAATGTAACTTTTTTCAGGTGCTTTTCGCTCAAAAATGGTTAAACCTGATTGGTCAGTTTCTTTTTGATCTAACACTCCGACACCGTCACTCCAAATATTTTTTGCATTTTTGATTGGCTGAGACGTTCGACGATCTGCGACCCAAACGAGCATTTGATTGGAAGAGACTTTGGTCACTGCGACCGAATCGGATACAAATACAAGTGTGGTTGCACGATAGTCGCCCACCATCGCCTCGACGAGATAAAGTCCAGGAGCTTTTTTTCCCAGCGGAATCATAACATTCCCCTCAGAAACATTCGTAAATTCACTACTACTACCGGCAAGTTCAACCCCTTTTGGTGGCTGGATCGGTTTTGCTCGATGGAGTGGATAGCGAAAACTGTTGACTAAAATGTGGCTTTTGAGTGGTCTGTATTGCGGGTTTAATGTTTTAGGGGTAGTACGGTTTTCCAGAGGGTGACTTCTCACTTGAGGGACGTTTTCTGTGAATGTATGACGAGCCTCTTCGCTAAAGAGAGAACGCCACAGTTCACGTGCCTCTCTCCATAATTTATCCCATGCTAGCGATAATGCATTGGCTAAACCGCTACCGGCGTAGTTTGGCTCTACTGTAATACGATGCAGATTCTTTTGCCCTTTTAAAAAAGCTAAAGGATCTTTTACTTTGTAGACATACACATCAACTCCGCCGTATTCATCAACAGTACTGATATCTTCAACTTCCAAACGAACCAAGGGGTTTTCATTAGAGCCATAGGTTGCGTCACTGAGTAAAAAGAAAGGGGTTCCCTGAGTCTCATCGGCAACAGCAGGTATAACTGCGAAGAGAAAAAGGATGGCCAATTTGGTAATAAATGTAAAAATATTCATTGTTAATCTCATGTTTTGGTTTATGCAGATAAAAAATTGAGGCGGTAAAAGCCTGCAAAATTTGGATTATTTTGGGAAGGGTGCCACCGCGTATCATGCCAGAGCATTAAATCTCTATAGGTGACGGATCGAAGTCCGTTATCATCAGGTGTTACTGTCCCCGTATGATAGGCGATAAAGTTTCCCATCCATACCATAATGTGTTGAGCGTCTCCTTGATCAAAAAAGAGTAAATCTCCTCTTTGAACCTGATTAATCTCTTTTCCTCGATAGGAAGTATTTTCTTGAATCAGTTCGAGAGCACTAACATACACAGAATACGATCCATTTGCGAGTTTCCATTGATGTCGAAATTTTTTTTGTTCGTTACTCAAAACAAGTTCCGGAGGGAGTGGCGACCATGCGAGACTGTTGGCGTGTTTCCACTTAGAATTATGGGTTTGTAATGCTTCAGCTACAGCGAAGCGGACTAAACCGACACAATCACGTTGCTCCCACCGTGGTGTAGGACCGGAACGAAGTTGAGCAGAAATTATTCTAACCATCCAAGCTCGAAAAATACGCGATTGAGAAGGTGTCAGGATTAAGTACTGTGTTGAATCTTCACCCCAAAGAGTGAAGATAGGAAATATTCCTATAACCGTTAAAAGAAAATTTCGTCGCTTCATTAGTGTATTTCCCCATTTTGCCATTGGAGTTGATACCACGATTTATCGGTATTGGGTTTGTCTATTAATTCGAGTCGATAGGAAGGATAGAGTGATAAGGCTTTCATTCGTGGAGGGAGATGATTTTGGGTAACAGCCAATAAATTAGCATCTCCTGAAGCATCAACGGCGGCAATAACTTCTCTCTCAATCATTGCAGAGAGTGGTTTTGGGGTAATAAGTGCCATTGTTAAATCGGATGTCTTTACATGATCTGTAATATTAGGGTAGAGGTGTATCATTGTATCAAAAGCTTTTTCAATCAATTTTCGATCGGGTGAAAAGAGGATGTAATTATCCTTCGCCCCTATGGTTACTTGGTTTGTAGTACCACTCCAAAGGAGAGCATCAGAGTTCTTCGGAAAAGTTTTTACAACCACTTTTTTATCCGCAATAGCCCATTTAGCCAGTGTATGTAATGATGCATTTCGATTTTGAAGTGTTGTATCCGATTTGAGAATAAAGAGTGGCGAGTAGAGATTTGATTCGTTGTACCAACACGCTAAAAGAGATCCCTTAAGATGCTTTAGTTCTTCGGATGGAGGGAGATTATCTTCAGTTTCGGCTTTATTCATAAGGTGATGTAACACCCCCCAATCGAGTGGTAAAACAACACAAGCACTTGGGTTGGCAGGTGCGTTTTTCCATAATTGTGCATCTCCTAAGGTTGAATTTTGGAGTTCTTTTTTATTGACCCACATTGAGGTAGACCAACTCTCTCCAAAATCAAACCGTATCCCCTCAAGTCCGGGAATAAAAGGGTCATATCCTAATGCTAATGCTGAAGATCTAAGGATAAGGGTGTGTTTCATTGATTCCGATGAGGTGGTGAGTTGAAAGGTTTTGGATAACTGGGTTGTATTATCTAACCACCCTTCAATGACATTACTCGCATCATCCGAAATATTTCCGTCATTATTCATAAGGAGTCCGGGGTCGGATAGAACGACTAAATTTTCTTTATTACTAACAATGAGAAAAGTACGACGAGGGTTAATTTCTAAAGAAAAAACAGTTACTTTTCCATTTTTTGTTTTAATTTCACCTGCTTTGGTGAGTTGAGTGTCATCTGCTGAAACAGTAGCAGCTTCTTGAATGATTTTTGACCAAATATTACGTTTTAAAATGAGTGCATAATGGCGTAATCCCCCATGCCCGTCACGCCAGAAGGCAATTTCTGCCGGTTCATTCAATGCACTGGCTAAAACTTTGTCACTCCAATCCAAATCATGCTCATAGGCAATCCGCTTAATGGCACCGCCAAATCCCATTCGATCTTCGTGATTATTGTAATAAAATGCTAAATCTTCGGTAAAAACGTCATGCACTATGGGGATACGTAATAAATCCGAGGGGAGTGTAGCCAAACTTTGAGTTTGAATATAACCATCGGGATACGATAAGTCTACAGTAAGTTCTGTTCCTGCATATTTGTAGGGTTTCAAATTGTAAGTACTGTTGAGACCAACGGCAATAATAACAGTAGCAAATAGGGTTATAAATCCGATAGCAAGCCATATACGACGCATTAATCTCCTTGAAAAATCTACAAGATTTTTATAAAGAGCAAATATACCATAAATATAGTTGTATTTTGTAGATAAGTATTTGTTTAAGAGTTACCCGTGGCACCCTTTACCGGTATAACAGCTATTGGCAGCGACTATCTTACCTAGAGCTTTATCGAGGTTAAACGGCGCGTTAAAATCATCTAAAATTTCATGATAAAACACCGCTCCGTCTTTAGAGATGATAAAAAGGGTTTTGGCAAGTTCTTTGTTATTCAACCTTACACCGTAATAATCTCCATATGCTTCGTCGTAATCATATCCTACTAACCACTCCTCCAAATGAGGCATCGTATGGTGAACGTTTGCAACAATAATCGCTTTGGTAATTCCACCAAGTGCATTGAGAGAGAGGAGGGTATCAAGTTCAGAAATCTGTTCTAATAATGAATCATCAACAGAGGGTGTACTAATGAGGAACTGAGTAGCACCATTTTGCCCACCAATTTTGAAAACTTCTCCGGCGTGATTTTTAAGATTGATTTTTTCCGAAGCATAACCGATATCGAGCGGTATATCTTCAAGAGACAGCGTGGATGTGTTGAATTTTATCTGCAATGTCAGCTCCTATTATAAAATGGTTGAGTGCCTCTTTGGCGGTTTTGATAAATGGAGGTATTTTATGAATCTTTATCCCAACATTTTTGAAAGTATAGAGTGTATTAAGACAATATTGGTCGACAATGACATAATCAACTTTACCGATTACTTCGAGGATAATATAGTGTTGGCTAATATGCTGAGGATCTTTTGACTTTTGAATATCACAACTGCATTCAATCATCTCAGTATTATTAACCATTTCACCATCATGTTTTTGCCATGGATTGAGACGATTCTCCAGAAATCGGTATTGGACGTTACTGCGATCTCCGGTTACTTCATAGAGCGCAAAGAGGGTACATGAACATGGATTTTGGTGAAAGACACGTTCGCGCCCATTCATCGGTATGGCAATGATCATCTAAACTCCTCGTATAATTTCGATTTAAATGCAATTTTTATTCTGAGCCAATGATGTAAGGTATAATTTGATTATAAAATAAATATTCAGTTATGTTTCAATATAATATAGGATGTTTTATAATGTTTCAAGGGGGTCATTATGCGATTAATTAATCATTGTTATAGTGATCACGAACATTTATCTTCATTTATCGAAACCGATATCCACTCCGACAAAACTATTTTTATTCAGATTTTTAGTGGAACCATGGATCTATTGATCATACAGTCGGTACTTGATTTATTGCACACCAAACTTCCTCAGGCTGTCATTATCGGTGCAACCACTGCGGGTGAGATTATGGATGGTATCATGAGTTCTAATGAAATTGTGATTGCATTTTCACTGTTTGATGCGACCGATGTTTCGAGTTATTATTTTAATCATTCTAATTATGAGTGCGGTCTCCGTGTCGCCAAAGAGATAGTGAATGAGCGTACAAAGGCATGTATTGTACTGAGTGAAGGGCTTAAAAGCGATTCCGAATCATTTTTAAATGGCTTTACATCGGTACGCAATGATGTAATGATTGCCGGGGGAAATGCGGGGGATGACCTAAAATTTAGTCATACCTATATTATGAAGGATAATATTATCTATGATGAGGGGGTTGTTGTCGTTGTTTTAGAGAGCGATGTCCTTAAAGTTCATAACGCCTATTCGCTCAACTGGACATCAGTCGGTAAAGAGATGACGGTGACCAAAGCAGATAAAAATATTGTATACGAGATAGATAATCGTCCTGTTTTAGAAGTGTATAAACATTATCTAGGGTCTGAAGTATTTAAGCGGGGGACGACTAATACGATTGAATTCCCACTCATTAAAATAAAAGACGGTATCCGTATTGCACGAGATGTTATTGCCAAAACTGACGATGATGCGTTTATCTATGCAGGTCATTTTAGTCTCGGTGAAAAAGTCCGTTTTGCTATCGGTAATGTCGATGAGATATTAGATCATGCGGTAGATGTCCGTGATAAGATAGCTTCTGCTCCCGTAGAAGCTACCTATATCTACTCTTGTTCGGTACGAAAACTTTTTTTTAAAGAACAGCTCAATTACGAATTCGGTCTTATCAATGATTTAGCCCCAACGGCAGGATTTTTTACGTTTGGAGAGTTTTTTCACTCTCCATTGGGTAATCAACTCCTCAATATTACCACCACAACCCTCTCTTTGAGTGAAAATTCTGTTTTAGCTACTGAAGATTCCAAACAACGAGACCTAATCGAGCATCGTAATACAATGTTAAAATCTTTGACCCATTTGGTCAATGTAACGCAACACGAATTGGATGACAATATCCGATTTTTGGATCAATACAAAATGGTGTTGGATGAGAGTTCGGTTGTCTCCAAAACAGATGCTCAAGGAGTGATAACTTATGTGAATGATGCGTTTTGCGAAGTTTCCGGTTTTTCAAGAGAAGAACTTATCGGTAAAAATCATAATATGGTACGTCATCCTGATACTTCACCTGAACTTTTTAAAGACCTTTGGGGGACGATACAAAGTGGGAAAATTTGGAAGGAAACGTTTAAAAATCTCTCTAAAAGAGGGGAGACCTACCATGTTAAAACGGTTATAGCGCCTATCTTTGATGATGAGGGGATGATTGTTGAGTATATTGCCGCGCGTGTCAATGTTACTGAATTAGTCACAAAAGAGCAAATTATTCAACGTCAACTTCAAGATACCTTGAGTGGGCTAAAAAATCGGACCGCTTTGTTAAATGATTTAGAAGAGTACGAGGGTAACGATGTCTCTTTAGTATTAATTAATATTGACCGTTTTTCAAATATTAATGACTATTTTGGTTACGAGGTAGGCGATTTGCTTCTAAAATCGTTTGCGAACCGCTTGCGTGATACGGTACTGCATGAGTATGTTTATCGTATCAGCGGAGATGAATTTGCGATTATTTGCAAAGATCGTATTTTTAACGACGAACTTCGAGATCACGTTATCGAACACCTCGATAAACTTGAAAATTTCAAATATTTTGTGTCAGGTTATGAGCACACCCTTAATGTCACCTGCGGTGTAGCACATGCTATCTATTCTGATGTCTATAATCTCGCCCATATGGCACTCAAAGAGGCAAAAGAACAACGCTCTAAATTGATTTTTTTTAATGATAATACCGAATTAAGTGAAAAAAATCGTAATAATATATGGATGATTTCAAAAATAAAATCGGCAATCGAAGAGGATCGTATCATTCCCTATTTTCAAGGAATTTTAGATCACAACACCCACACAATAACTAAATTTGAAGCACTTATCCGTTTGATAGAAAAAGACGGTACGGTATTAAACCCGTTTTGGTTTTTGGAGCATGCCAAAAAATCAAAACTCTATAACAAACTCACCCAAATTATGATCAAAAAAACGTTTGCTGCTTTTGAAAATAATGGGTATGAATTTTCACTCAATCTTACTTTGCAAGATATAACCAATGATGAGACACGAAGTTTCTTGTATGAAACGTTGGAGCACTCATCGGCATCAAACCGTGCCGTCTTTGAAATCGTTGAATCTGAGGGGATTGAGAATTTTGAAGAGGTAGCTGAATTTATCAAAGCGGTCAAAGCGTATGGATGCAAAATCGCTATTGATGATTTTGGTACAGGGTATTCAAATTTTAGCTATTTGAGTAAACTGGATATCGATTACATAAAAATAGACGGCTCTTTAATCAAAAACATTACAAAAGATGACGATCATCTCCTCACTGTAGAGAGTATATTATTTTATTCTCAAAGAAAAAAGATACAAACGATTGCCGAATTTGTCGAAAATAAAGAGATATATTTAACCCTCGTAAGCCTCGGTGTTGATTTCTCACAAGGGTTTCTATTTGCGACACCGCAACCGACAATCGAAGGGTAATCATTCTACTCTTCGGTTGTAACTCCTACAAAAACGTCACACTTTGTTGAACTCTCCTTTTCAAACCCTTAGAACACACATTGCATAACTCCCTGTAGAGAAATGATTGGCACCGGATGAGGCAAGATCATTTGAATACACATATTAGGAGAATCTTATGAGTTGTTCCTCAAGCGGAAATGAATCTTTTATGCCCGAAGATATTCAAGCGAAGATACACAATCATCCATGTTATTCAGAGGGTGCACATCACCATTATGCACGTATTCACGTAGCGGTTGCCCCAGCGTGTAATATCCAATGTAACTACTGTAACCGCAAATACGACTGTTCAAACGAAAGCCGTCCGGGGGTTACGTCTGAGCGTCTTAGCCCTGAAGAAGCGGCGAAAAAAGTGCTTCTCGTCGGTGGTGAAGTACAACGTATGAGTGTACTCGGTATCGCAGGTCCGGGAGATGCGTTGGCGAATCCTAAAAAGACATTTGAGACATTCGGAATGGTGCGCGAGTTCGCACCCGATTTAAAACTGTGTCTCTCAACCAACGGTTTGGAATTGCCAAACTTTATCGATGAGATGGTGGAATACAACATCGATCATATCACCGTAACTATTAACAGTGTTGATGAAACGGGAGAAATTGGAAGTCAAATATATCCATGGATTTTCCATAATAACAAACGTATTTATGGGAAAGAAGCGGCACAAATCCTCCTCGAAAACCAACTCGAAGGGATGAAGAAATGTGTTGAAAAAGGGATTTTAATCAAAGCAAATTCTGTTTTAATCCCAGGTATCAACGATAAACATCTTCAAGAAGTTTCCAAAAAACTTAAAGAAATTGGTGTATTTTTGCACAATATCATGCCGATACTTTCTGAACCTGAATTTGGAACTGCTTTTGCCCTTGCAGGTGTACCGAGTGCTACAGATCAGCAACAAATGGAAGTACAAGAAGCGTGCGGAATGGATATGAAGCTCATGCAACATTGTCGTCAATGCCGCGCGGATGCAGTTGGACTTATCGGTGAAGACCGTGGTGCAGAGTTTACGAAAGATACTTTTGCAGGGCTAAGTTTCGAAGAGCTACAAATCAAATACGATCTCGAAGCACGTCAAGCAGCGCAAGCGAAAATCGAAGAGTTCCGTTTCTTTTTAGATCGTGCCAATGATCGTGTTCGCAAAGAGAAAGAAGAACTTAGCTCTACAGGTGTAACAATCCTCGTAGCGGTGACGACAGCGGGTGAGGGGATGATTAACATGCACTTCGGTAGTGTTAAAGAGTTCTTGATTTACGAAGCAGGGGATAAAGGTATCCGTTTTATCCATCACCGTAAAGTTGATACTGAGTATTGTGCGGGGCCAGATGGGACAAATCCTCTCGCTCCGATTCTGGAAAAGCTCAAAGACGTACAGTTGGTACTCACCGCAAAAATCGGTGGATGTCCGCAAGATGATCTCAAAGCAGCGGGTATCGTAGCTGATCAAAGCTATGCGTATGAGCCTATCGAGATTTCGGTACTCAAAGCGTCACGTAAATATTTCGGCATGGATGAAAACGCGGAAGTTAACTAACGGATTGTTATCCTGTGGCTCTTTCTGTCATCCCGAACTCGATTCGGGATCTAAATCGAGATGCTGAATCAAGTTCAGCATGACATACGTTGCTACTGTCGAATGACAAGAGAAGGAAAAAGTTATGGCACTCATCAACGATACAACTTTGCGCGACGGGGAACAAGCTCCTTACGTTGCGTTCAATACTGAAGAAAAAATCCGTATCGCTACATTACTCGATGCATGCGGTGCGGATGAACTCGAAATCGGTATCGCCGCGATGGGTGTCAAAGAGCGTGACGATATTAAAACGCTCCTCTCTTTAGGTCTTAATGCACGGATGATGACGTGGAATCGGATGAAGATGGAAGATCTCGATGCGTCACTCTCATGCGGGGTAAAGGCGGTCGATCTCTCTATACCTATTTCTGATATTTTAATCGATGTAAAATTCGGCGGCTCTAAAACGAAAGTACTCAGTGAACTTGAAAAGGTTGTCTCTACGGCAACACGTGAGGGACTATTTGTCTGTATCGGCGGGGAAGACAGCTCACGCGGAAGCCATGCGTTTATCCGTGATGTGATGACATTAGCCCGTGAGTGTGGAGCAGGGCGGTTTCGCTATTGTGATACAATCGGTATTATGACTCCGACACAAACCTACAACGAAATCAAATCATTATATGAGCTTAATCTCCTCCCTATCGAAATGCACACCCATAATGATTTTGGTCTTGCTAATGCTAACGCACTCAGTGGAATCGATGCAGGGGCGATTAGTATGAATACCACTGTCATAGGATTGGGAGAACGGGCTGGAAATGCGTCGTTTGAGCAGATATTGATGGCACTAAAACATCTCTATGGTGAACCACGTATCATCAACCCTCTCACTATCCGCAGTTTGGTTCATACGGTAGCGAGTGCGGCAAATATGTCCCTCTCCTCCAATGCCCCTGTCGTGGGTGAGCGAATATTCGCCCACGAGAGCGGCATACACGCGAGCGGAATGATGAAAGATTCTCATGCCTATGAGCCATACGAAGCATCTGAAGTGGGGTTAGAGAGCTCATTCCCTATCGGTAAACACTCAGGAAGTGCGACGATACGGTACCATCTCTCCCGTATGGGAATTAGTGCTGATAATACAATTTTGTCGGATTTGTTGCCAAAAATACGTGAAATCGTCACTTCCCGTAAACGGGTTTTGGACTCAATAGAACTCAAATCTCTCTATCAGGAAGCATTATGTTTATAGGGTGGCTCAAGTTCGGTGATGTAGCGGATTTAACAAAAATAGCTGAAGATGTCGGCTGGCTTCTTGATGGATACCATGTCAAACTAATGATGATGCACTCACCCCATCTGTGTTATGGCGCGTATGAGGATGGAGAATTAGTAGGTGCGGTGATGGCGGCTGAGTTCGAAACATCGGCTATGATTAAATATTTTATGGTGAAACCTACTCATCAAAAGCAAGGAATCGGTAAACGTCTTTTTGCTACGTTATTTGGTGTACTCAAAGAAGAACATCCCTCCCTCTATCTCCATGCTAATCCGGCATTAGAATCTTTTTTCCAAGGATATGGATTTACAAGCATCATGGAAGTAGGACGATATCTCAACGTCGGTAAAGTTCCGCCGTTTAGTTTTACCAATGCTCAAGCCAAAGAGCTTGACAGTGGAAATTTTGATGCAACCATCCGTAAAATTGATTATGAGACATTCGGTGAAGATCGTATGGAGTTTATGATGGATGAGATGGAGAGAAACAGCTCGCTCAAATTTGCCCTCCCCAATGGGTTTCAACACTCCAGTGTTATTAATTCTCGTGGTGTCTATTTAGGACCTTGGCAATGCCGCGAGGGTTTTGAAGAAGAATCAGAGAAGATGATGCAAGGGGTATTGTATTTCAGAGGTCTCAAAAAAGTGCTTGCCGATATCCCTATGGATAATAAAAATGCGGTAGCATTGTTTGAAAAATACCATTTTCAACAAAAAGGTATTTTTATCCATATGTGCTACGGTGAACCACGAAATATCAAGTTTGAGAATATCTATGCATTTTCATTGTGAATACTATATGCATTTAAAACTAAAAAAGGATGTACTATGTCAGGAATGAGCGAAGCAGATCACAAAAAAGAGTTAGCAAAACTCAAACGTTTGGCGGTAGAAGTTGCCTCTGAAATTCACGATATTGTTGAAGATACCGTTTGGACTAACCACGTCAAAATGCCCGAATTGGCTGCAAAATTGTACGATGCGGTTGAAAAAGCCAATGCGTATAAAGAAGAGCACTCCCTCTAAAGGGTGAATCATGGCAACCAAAGAAGAAATCCTTGCATTGGAAGTGTGTGAATGTGGATGCAAAAACGTTGCCGATGCTATCAAAATCTTCCAAGAGACCTCCCTCCCTTATAAAAAAGCGAAAAAACTGGTAACCGAATGTGATAAGACTTGTTGCCGTGCAGCGTTAATCCGTGTATTTGATATGGCGTATACGGGGCAATTTGATTACGATGAAATAGAACGTTTGATTCAGCTGCGTCACGATAAACTCGGTGAAATGTTCGAGAGAATGAAAAGTGGCAGATAGTATTAAAATACGTAAAGCGCAGTTACACAAACCTTTTGGAATTGAGATGAGCCAGAATGGGGTTGATGCATAAACATTAGCCCCTTCCGCGTGCTCCATAAAAATAAGCTTTCTCTTCATCATCATTTTTAGTAGGTTCTTGAATACTATTGTTCACCGGTTGAGATGATTTTTCATCCATTACACTGCCATAACTCAAAAATTTATCATTCTCCATACTCATTAATTGGGCTTCAAAAATACGGATTTTGTTTTTGAGTTGATCAGAGAGGATCACAATCTCTTCATAGTAGCGGTGTGCCAGTTCCATCTCATGAGAACTCACACGGGGCTGTTTACCAAAAAGCTCACCGATTAGATTATTTTTTCTCTTATTAAAAATGGAATATATTTTAGTATAAAAATCATGACACGAAATGAACTTTATCTCTATCTCTTCCACTACCATACGACTTGTCCCCATGGAGAAGAGCATTGCTTCATTGTAGTACCATTTTCCAAAATCGGATCCGATAGCATCTAAATTGATTTGTTTAATATCAACATCGATTCCTGATACTAAGAGTTTGATTGCATTGACCCATCGGATATGAGCCGTTCGTGCTTGATGCAAGTTATGAATAAATTTTTCTTTCGGTGTCATAGCATCCCCTTTTTTGAAAGTTTAACAGATGGATATAATAGTTAATCACTCAAATAGCTTATTTTTTAAGCAACTAATTTAAAATTGAACACAATTATGCTCTATATATCATTATATCAAAATTAATATAACGATAATGACCTTTTTGTCCATTTTCATTATATAAGAGAATAAAAAAATCAGATTCATTACACTATGTTGTCAGCAAAACAATAATTTACACCTCTGCAAAACGTATTCCTACAAATTTGTCTGCAAAACGTCATTTTGTCATTCTATAGGCTCAAATGTCGTAAAAATCTATAGAACATCCTTTGCATCTATCTCGGTGAAGTTCAAAAATAAGGGGATAACATGGCTGGAGCAGCTAGCTTGCGACAAATCGCGTTCTACGGAAAAGGTGGGATTGGTAAATCAACTACATCTCAAAATACATTGGCAGCAATGTCACACTATTTCGAAAAAAATATTATGATCGTTGGTTGTGATCCAAAAGCGGATTCAACTCGTTTGATTCTTCATGAGAAAGCGCAAGATACAATTTTGTCACTTGCAGCAGAAATGGGAACTATTGAAGATGTAGAGATGGAACAAGCTCGTCTTTGGGGAAAAGGTCTTTTTGATCGTGAAACTCCAGGTGGTTGGATTAACTGTACAGAATCAGGCGGACCAGAGCCAGGAGTAGGTTGTGCAGGTCGTGGTGTTATTACAGCGATTAACTTTCTTGAAGAAGAGGGTGCATACGATGAAGAAGGTTTAGATTTCGTTTCTTATGACGTTCTTGGTGACGTTGTTTGTGGTGGATTCGCTATGCCGATTCGTGAAGGTAAAGCACAAGAAATTTACATCGTTATGTCAGGTGAAATGATGGCGATGTACGCGGCTAACAACATCTCTAAAGGGATTTTGAAATACGCAAACACTGGTGGAGTACGTCTTGCAGGTCTTATCTGTAACGCTCGTATGACTGACCGCGAATACGATCTTGCAAAAGAACTTGCAACACGTATCGGGACTCAATTGATTCACTTCGTACCACGTAACAACATCGTTCAACACGCTGAACTACGTCGTATGACTGTTGTTGAGTATAGCCCATACTCTGACCAAGCTCGCGAATACAAAGAGCTTGCTCGTAAAATCGTTTATAACGATATGAAAATTATCCCTACTCCAATCAGTATGGATGATCTCGAAGACTTGCTTCTTGAGTTCGGTCTTGAAGATGAAGTTGACGAAAGCCAAGTTGGTAAAGCAGCTCACGAAGCGTAATCCAATTAGTTACCCCGGAGGTTCCTCTTTGGAGGGATCTTCAATGGCCGTCATGAGAATGACAAATAACATCTTGTTAATAATGAAAAGAAAACAACAGAAAAAGGAGATTAGATGTTTGTATTAGGTTTTCACTTCCCAGCTTCAATGGGGAATACAGTTCCAGATGAAATGGTTGCAGAAAAAATTGCCGGTGTTGATATCAGTGACGTTAAAGAGATCAAATTGTTGATGGGTACAAAAGATAAAGATAAAGTTTGGTTGAGCTATACCAACAAAGATACATTTTTGTTCCGTGCTATGGTTCACTACTTCAAAGAAGAGAACCCAGAAAAAGCTCAAAAATACATGATCTACATGAACCGTTACCAAATGTCTGAAATCTCTAAACGTGTAGATGCAGCAGATGATGAAACAATGAAATTGTGTCACAACCTTGATAGTATGGAACAATTCCGTATCGAAGTCGCGTAAGGAAGGGGTGTATTATGGGTCCAGAAACACTAGAAGCTAAACAAAAAGCGGCCATTGAAGAGATCTTAAAAGCGTATCCTGAGAAAGCGGCGAAAAACCGTGAAAAACACTTGGGCGTTGGTTCTCCAAATGACGAAAATCAAAAAACTTGTGGCGATGTTCGCTCAAACAAAAAAACCGTTCCGGGTGTAATGAGCCAACGTGGTTGTGCTTATGCAGGTTCTAAAGGGGTTGTATGGGGTCCAGTTAAAGACATGATCCATATTTCTCACGGTCCTATCGGATGCGGACAATACAGCCGTGCAGGTCGTCGTAACTATTATATCGGGGTAACCGGTGTTGATACTTTCGTTACAATGAACTTCTGTTCGGATTTCCAAGAAAACAACATCGTTTTCGGTGGAGACAAAAAATTGGGTCTTTGTATCGATGAAATCGAAACTCTTTTCCCATTGAATAACGGTATCACTGTTCAATCAGAATGTCCAATCGGTTTGATTGGGGATGATATCAATGCGGTTGCTAAAACCAAAGCAAAAGAGATTGGTAAAACAATCGTTCCGGTAAACTGTGAAGGTTTCCGTGGGGTTTCTCAATCACTTGGTCACCACATCGCTAATGACGCTGTTCGTGACTATATTTTCGAAGGTGACCTCAGTCACATCGATATCAGTGATGTAACACCGACTGAGTATGACGTTGCAATCATCGGGGACTATAACATCGGTGGTGACACATGGTCAAGCCGTATCCTTCTCGAAGAGATGGGTCTTCGTGTTGTAGCACAATGGTCTGGTGATGCGACAATGAAAGAGATGGCATTGACTCCTAAAGTTAAATTGAACTTGCTTCACTGCTACCGTTCAATGAACTACATCAGCCGTCATATGGAAAAAGAGTTCGGGATTCCTTGGATTGAATATAACTTCTTTGGACCGTCACAAACTATCAAATCACTTCGCAAAATCGCGTCGTTCTTTGATGAGACTATCCAAGCTAAATGTGAAGAAGTTATCGCTAAATACCAACCGATGATTGATGCGGTTATCGCGAAATACAAACCACGTCTTGAAGGGAAACAAGTAATGTTGTTCGTTGGCGGTCTTCGTCCTCGTCACGTTATCGGTGCCTATGAAGATTTGGGTATGGAAGTAATCGGAACAGGTTATGAGTTCGCTCATGATGATGATTACAAACGTACCAAAGAAGAGATTTTCCGCTCAACCGTTATCTACGATGACGTCAATGAGTATGAGCTCGAAGCATTCGTTAAAAAACTTCAACCTGACCTAGTAGCTTCTGGGATTAAAGAGAAGTATGTATTCCAAAAAATGGGTCTCCCATACCGCCAAATGCACTCATGGGATTACAGCGGTCCATACCATGGATACGACGGATTCGCGATTTTCGCACAAGATATGGATTTAGCAATTAATTCACCTGTATGGGCTCACAGTAAAGCACCATGGGAAAAGGAAGGTTGAGACTATGCAAGAAGTAGAAAAAATCGTAAACGGGAAAGACCTGTTTAAACGCCCAGAGTACCAAGATGTACTCGCAAACAAAAAACAATTTGAATCTTCTATGCTCGCAATCAACCCTGCGAAAGTAGAAGAGATCGCTGAGTGGACAAAAACTTGGGATTACCGTGAGAAAAATCTCGCTCGTGAATCAATCACGGTTAACCCTGCAAAAGCATGTCAACCTCTAGGTGCCGTTATGGTTGCTCTAGGGTTTGAAGGTACTATGCCATACGTTCATGGTTCTCATGGATGTGTTGCCTATTTCCGTTCATATTTTACCAAACACTTCAAAGAGCCGACACCATGTGTATCGGATTCTATGACTGAAGATGCTGCGGTATTCGGTGGATTGGTAAATATGAAAGAGGGTCTTAAAAACTGTGCGGCAGTTTATAAACCTAAAATGATCGCGGTTTCTACTACCTGTATGGCAGAAGTTATCGGGGATGACTTGATGGCGTTCATCATCGCGGCTAAAGAAGAGGATAAAGGTGAATTTTTACCTGCTGAATATCCAATCCCTTTTGCACACACACCTTCATTCGTAGGTAGCCATATCACAGGATATGACAACATGATGCACGGTATCATGTCTCAACTTACAGAAGGAAACAAAGGTGAAACGAAACAACGTATCAACATCATTCCTGGTTTTGAAACGTATATCGGAAGCCTCCGTTCAGTTAAAAGCATCGTAGAAGCGTTCGGTACAGACTATATCATGTTGGGTGACCACTCTGATCAATGGGATATGCCAGCAGGTAACTACGAAATGTTCTCTGGTGGAACAAAATTGGATGATGCAAAAGATTGTATCAATTCAAGTGCAACTATCAGTTTGCAAAAATACTCAACGTCTAAAACGATGAAAATGGTCGAAAAACGTTGGAAACATGCTGGTGGACACAGCAATCCAATCGGTCTTAAAGGTACCGATGAGTTTGTTATGAAACTTGCAGAATTAACAGGAACCGAAGTTCCACAAAAACTTAAAACTGAGCGTGGTCGTTTAGTAGATGCTATGCAAGACAGCTATCCGTACATGCACGGTAAAAAATTCGCTATCTGGGGTGATCCTGATTTCCTTTTAGGTCTTGTTTCATTCTTGTTAGAGATGGGTGCTGAGCCAACTCACGTCCTTTGCCATAATGCACCAAACGGTTGGGAAGCTGAGATGAGAGCATTGCTCGATACATCTCCTGCAAAAGACAGTTTGAATGTATGGGCTGGTAAAGACTTGTGGCACATGCGTTCACTTCTCTTCACTGAACCTGTCGATTTCATGATCGGTAACAGCTACGGTAAAGAGTTGATGCGCGACACTGGTACTCCGTTGATCTACATCGGATTCCCAATTTTCGACCGTCATCACCTACACCGTTACTCTATCAGCGGTTACGATGGAGCGTTGAATCTTCTTACTTGGATCACGAACAAAGTTCTTGACCAATTGGATGAAGATACAAAACAAATCGCTACCACTGACTACTTCTTCGACCTCGTTCGCTAAGGTTGAATCCCCTCACGGGGAAACTAATTTCATTGTTTCTTGTCATTTTCTCCCTTATGGGAGATTTTTATTGAGCATTTTATTTAAATGTTGAATTAAAATTCTTGTCATCCCCAACTTGATTGGGGATCCATCTTAAAATAAGAGCTGGATTCACCCAAAGGGCACTTCGCCCACCTTCGCGGGAATGACGGCTTCAAGGATGATTTATGGCTAGTATACAAGAGAAACTCAAAGCAGAACTAATGGTCGAAATCTATGCGAGTATTGACCGTATTTACGATTCGATAGAACAACATTTTGATCTCGATGAAGTTCGCCGCACCAATGTCATCAAAAGCCTCAATACCCTCAAAGATGAACTCTATTTTGTCGTTCAGACGACACCCCTCTCCTAGAACACCCTATGCAATCTTCTTCTAAATATTATTTAGGAGAAGATTATGGAACATCACGTTGTTATCGAAAAACTGTGCAGTTGTGCAAAAAAAGAGGGTTTGTCGCAAATTACTACATATGATGCAAAAGATGCAGCATTAGAGGCGGCTGAGACACAAATGAGTTATATGAATGGTAGCTTTTGTGGAAAACACACTTTTGAAGTTGTTGAAGTGAATGACAATTTTGTTATCGGTATGGTCGGTGGCGGCTGCGGCTGTAAATAGGGAGATACTATGGAACATCATGTTGTCGTAGAAAAATTATGTAAATGTGCGATTCGTAAAAATATGCCGCAGATCAAAACGTTAAATGATAAAGAAGATGCAATGCGTATAGCCCGTGCATGGGCTCAGGAGATGAATGAGAGTTTTTGCGGACAACATTCGTTCGGTGTTGTCGAAGTGGATGACAACTATGTCATTACTGTAGGTGAGGGGAGTTATTAATCTCTTTTGATATAATTGGGTAATATATACAATTAGTTCACGATTTAATCATATCCTTGCTCAAAAGGATGTTACGATGAAAAAAATAGTTTTATTACTCTTTCTGTTGTCTCAAATAGTAAACGCAAAAATACTGACTGCGACGTATGAAGTCTCTTTTGGGATTTTTCAGACGATGGGTATTGCCGATGCGCGGATGGAGATTAAAGATGATCAGACCTACACGATTCATATCGATGCCAAAACAACAGGGATAGCTAAAGCTCTCTCCGGAAACCGTATCGAAATCTACGAGAGTCGCGGTACGGTTAAAAATGGAAAATTTATCCCTGATACCTACAGCAAAGTACGTCAAACAAATTCCACTAAAGTTACTAAAATCTATACCTTTGATCACTCCCGTAAAGTGGTATGGAAAGAAACTATAGAAGGAAACGATCACTCAAAAGAGCAGTATGATTTTTATGCCAATGAAGATATTTTGACGTTATTTTTTAATATTTCACAATATACACAAGGACGGCAGGATAAGGTACTGTATGCTATTGGTGGTAGTGGGAAAGATGGGAGAATAGATGTAGTATTCCCCAATCCTAAGGCATTAAAAGAGATGAAAAAAGAGTTGGAAACGGAGGATGGTGATTTTCTTAAAGTAGCTCTGAATGACCGTATATTTAGCAGTGCAAACGGAGAATTACTTATTAATCTTTCACGTGACGGTTTATGTAATAAAGCGGTACTTGAAGACGTTTTATTTTTCGGTGATATTGTTGGCGTCCGAATTCGATAAATTTAAATCCCGCGAGCTTTTTTAATCATCTCATAGGCAGCGTTAAATTCTTGTACTTTCTCTGTTGCCTCTTTAAGATACTCATCCGATGCACCTTGAGATTTAATAATATCTGGATGATATTCACGTACAAGTGAACGATACGCTTTTTTTACTTCATCATTGGTGGAGGATGCATTGATGCCTAACAATGTGTAAGCTTGATCGATTGAACTCTCTTTGACACTGCTACGATGATAGGAACCGAAACGCTCCATCATAGAGTTCAGGTCTTGATCACTAAATCCAAGATAGTAGGTGATACGACGAAGCATATCCTCTTCACTTTGAGAAAGTGTTCCGTCAATATAGGTAAGATTGACAAGAAATTCAACCATTTTTTGTCGTTTATGAAGATCATCTTTTAGTGTTTGATACAATGCCTGGGCTACTAAATCGAGGTTATGCGGTGCATCTTTCTCTTCATCAAAAATCTCTTTTAAAAGTTTTCTGGTCGCTTCAGGATCAGGGAATAGAGAACTGATATCGGTAAACATATTACTCACTAGCTCTGCTTCCAGTTCATCTACCCGACCATCAGCTTTGGCGACTTTGGCTGCGAGGGCTACGAATAATCCTAATTCACTATGTGCCAGTGCATCTTTGGTAAGCTTAAACCCTGAAAACTGGTTAGGGCTATAGGTATGTTGATTTTTCGAAAAACCGCGCGAAAGCCAATAAAATAGAATAGCAACGACAATGACAACTAAAATTTGTGACATAAATAATCCTACTACAATAAAGTGTGAAAGTGTACCAATAAACCGGTTAATCAATTTAAAATGAGGTGAATTCTTACACTCTTTTGTAGAATAAATTGATTCTTCAATATGTTAAATTTATTATTTATAATTATATGACAAAAAGAGCGTATTAATTGATAGTAATAAAGCTTATAATACACTATCTCGGAGGTAAAGTATGCGTATCCTACTAACCGGAGCAAACGGCTACATCGGCCGTCGGCTTAAACACAAACTGATCGCTAAATCAGAAATAACGTTGCGTTTGATGGTTCGAAACATCAACAGTATTTCCGAATCAGCCAAAGAACGGTGCGAACTTATTCAGGCTGATGTACTTCAGACTCAGACACTTGATGCGGCACTTAAAGATGTAGATGTTGCTTATTATCTGATACATGGATTGAATGAGACTAATTTTAAAGAGTTAGATCGCCAAAGCGCACAAAACTTTCTGGATGCCTGCATCCGTCAAAAGGTGAAAAACATCATCTATTTAGGCGGGTTAGGAGATAAAAAGACGGGTAGTGAACATTTGCTGAGCCGTATTGAGACAGGAGAAATCCTTAGCTCCCGCCCTGATGCAGTACAATGCATCTGGTTTCGTGCAGGAGTCATTATAGGTTCAGGGAGTGCGAGTTTCGAGATCATTCGTAATCTAGTACAAAAACTTCCAATAATGATTACCCCAAAATGGGTCAGTACGATGATAACCCCTATAGGCGTAGAAGATGTCCTCACTTATCTTATATCTGCCCTAGAACTGGAAACAGAATCAAATCTTATGATCGATATTGGAGAGGAAGAGATGAGCTATGGTGAGCTAATGCTTCGGGTAGCCTCAGCGATGGGTTTGAAGCGCTATCTTTTTCCTGTGAACGTATTGACGCCTAAACTCTCATCGTATTGGCTTACTCTTTTTACACCTGTCCCTTACAGTGTTGCCAGTTCTTTGATCGAAGGGCTAAGGAGTGAAGTGACAGTCACGAACGATCTGCGCCATGTATGGTTTCATATAAAATCCCATTCGCTCGAAGAAGCGGTGCACCAAGCGGTACATGAGATAGAATCCAATCAGGTTTTGAGCCGATGGAGCGATAGCGGTACTGGCACATGGGAAATCGATCATGCTCATGACCCTGCGGATGCACTCTTTATGGACCGAAGAGTTGTCGATATCGGTGCAATTGAGCCCAAAAAAGTGTTTGAAAGTTTTTGTTCTATAGGCGGTAACAATGGATGGTTCGGTTACGATTGGTTATGGAAAGTACGCGGAATCATCGATAAACTTTTTAAAGGAGCAGGGGTTAACCGCGGACGCAGAGACCCCAAAGTATTGAGACTCGGCGATAGCCTAGATTTTTGGAAAGTTGTGGACATCGTTGAAGACGAGAGGCTACTTCTCTACGCACAAATGAAGCTCCCCGGAAAAGCGTGGCTGGAGTTTAAAATCCATCAGGGGAAACTGATACAGAGTGCTTATTTCTATCCCTATGGGCTTTTGGGCAGGCTTTATTGGTATGCATTGATTCCTTTGCACTATTTAATATTTACTAATATGGCTAAATCAATTGTTAAGAAATCTTAAAAAGATAAGTGAAAATATTCTAATGCCCGTTGAGCACTTATTTTATGATCGACAATCGGTTTTGGATAGTTTGAAATCGTATATTGTCTTAAGTACGATTCATTAGCGAGGAATTTGGAAGGGACATTCTGAACTATGGGTAGATATTGTTTAATATAAATTCCCTCTTTGTCAAATTTAGCAGTTTGAGTATAGGGATTAAAAATACGAAAATATGGTTGTGGATCAACGCCTGTTCCCGCGCTCCATTGCCATGATAGAATATTGCTGGCAGCATCGTAATCAATAAGATGCTCTGCAAAAAAACGTTCCCCCCATTGCCAAGGCAATAGAAGATTCTTAGTAAAAAAAGAGGCACATATCATACGCACACGGTTATGCATCTTTCCGCTCTCTAGCAACTGCTGTATTCCTGCATCGACGATAGGAACACCTGTATTTCCACTGCAAAATGCTTCATAATTTTGGTCATTTTTGATCCCTTTAAACGGGTAGCGGTAATTTTTCCAAGCCAGATGGGGAAAGTGGTACAGTAGCATTGCATAAAAATCGCGAAAAATAAGCTGACGAAAAAAGGGTTCGGTATCACATCCTTTTTGTTTTTGTACTACAAGCCAACGCAATAAGGCACGAATGGATATTGTTCCAAAACGGAGATCAACACCCAAAGATGATGTCACATCTAACGCCATAAAATCGCGATTTTTTGAATAATTTTCCAGTTTATGTTCAAATAGTGCGAGTTTTTCCTCTGGCAAGAGAATTTGATGTTTACTCAACGGTTGTGGGATAAATCCGATAGTTTCAAGTGTGATGGGATCAATAGTATGTTTGTCTCCATCAATGCAGTGAATAAGCGAGTAATCAAAATCGATTAGTGTTTGTTTCACTCGAAGCAATTCGCCTATATGCTCAGGACTAAAGTGTGTTTTGATTCGATTATAAAACGGGGTGAAAACTAGGTAGGGTGTGCCGTCTTGTTTGAGTACTTCGTCTGGTCTAAAAATATACGTATCATGATGAAGATTAAAGGGGAGCATAAGCGAGATATCACGATCTCGCTTTAAGGCATACTCATCATAGTCACCTGAAGCAGATACCTCTTGATAACTCTCATTGTTTAGTAGCCATTTAAACACGTCAACAGGTTTGCCGTAAAAAATAGCCAAATCAAGCCCATGCAGACGTAGACTTTGCTTTAGATGGAGAAGTGTTTTAAAAATGAAGGTGACTCTTCGATCATTGCTTTTTAGTTTGTCGAGAATATTGGTATCGAAAATAAAAATGGGAAACACTTCCCCCTCGTGTGAGAGGAGAGGATTGTCCTCGACACGCAAATCACGCCGAAACCACAAGATACGTTTCATTGGTATAATAATTATTTAAAAAGATGCCGAAAATGTTTAGCACCCTCTTTAGAACTCTCAATGGACTCTTTAATCCCTTCAAATGTAAAGCTGATTCTGCTTTGATCGATTGTCTCCATCTCTTTGATACGATTTAGATTGATCAAATAGGAGCGGTGAACTCGTAAAAATCCATACGATTCTAAAAGTGTTTCTACATCAGAAATTTTTTTTGGATAATACGAAAACCCATCGGCTGTACGAAATATCACCTCTGTCAAATCGGCTTTGATATAAACAATATCTTCAGGACGAAGTAAACAATGTGTATCGCCTGATTTAGAAATCAATCGTAGCTCTTTGGGAGTTTTTTTGATACTCACACGTTCAATAGAGCGCTGAAGTGATTCGATAGTATAGGGTTTCAATAGATAATCAACAGCACCAACATCAAAGGCTTTAAGGGCATAGTTCTCATGGGCACTTTGGTAGATAATTGACATATCCTCATGCGCGTATCGTAGAGCATATCCCAGTTCAATCTTATCCATATCCGACATTGAAATATCCAAAAAGGCAATGTCAAAGTTATCGTGAGTAGCGAGATTAAGTGCCTCAAGTCCGCTAGAAGCCATAGTGATAGAGGTATGACCAAGCGAATTTAATAAACGGTGCAAGCGAGAAAGAGCCAAAGGCTCATCATCAACAATCAATATTTTCATGACAAACCTTCAACTTTATGGAATATGTGGCAGGATCAAGTGATTCTATGGTGAGTGTGCCATTACACAGATAGGATAGACGCTCTTGTAAATTTGAGAGTCCGATACCAAACTGACTATGGCGGATAGGGCGACCATTATTGCTAACATCTATATGCAGATGATCCGTATTTGTGATTTCAATCTTTATCTGAAAATCGGATGATGAGGTGTCAAAGCCATGTTTGATCCCATTTTCGCACAAAAGTTGAATCGAAAATTTAGGGATTAAAATCGACATAGCGATCTCTTCTCCTAGTATACTCAAAGAAATTCGTCCTCCAAAACGGATATTTTCGAGGTCAATATAATCTGCAACATTGCGGAGTTCATCTCTGAGAGGAATGAGTGGCTTTTCCCCCATCGTATTACGTAAAAAGGTGGATATTTTGAGAACGGCGGCTTCGGCTTTATTTGGGTCTTGATGGATAAGTTCAGCAAGTGAGTTGAGAGCGTTATACAAAAAATGGGGATTGAGCTGTGTTTCGAGAGATCGTACACGGCTTTGGACGAATAGTGTATCGATATACTCTTTTTCGTTCCGCGTTTTAACAAAACTGTAGATCATTGCACCGATTAGATACGAGAGAACTCCAATAATAGAAGCAGTTTTAAAAGGGTGAAGATGTAACAAATCAATGACAATCAGTGAGCTTATGCTAACACTCACATAAGTACTAAGTGTCCCTAAAAATCCGGATAAAAAAGAGAATAATGCGGCGATGACATTCCACCATCTTTTATGGATATGAGGAAGTAGATAACGATTCATTGCAGAGATAAAAACTAGAGAGTAGAGGGTGATGAAAAAGCCGAGTATTATCCCGAAAAGTGCACCGTGAATGATAGAAATATTGAGGATGTAATACCCTAAAACCGATAAAAAGGCTGAAAATACTACGCCGATAAGGAGTACACCAAACCAATCGTGAGGTGTAATATGAAGTTCTCCTTTATACATGAAGTAGTCTCATCAGATTCATAGCTCCCATAGCAATACCGGGCCAGCCTTGAGCAACATAAGAAGTATCGCCTACGTGGTACATCCCTTGTATAGGTGTATCGTTGGAGGGTATGCGGGGAAGGAGATTTTTCATGCTCAATGCGTTTCCTCCTAATTGAGTTCGGTTGATGTACTCGCCAAATGTTTTTGGGGTTGCGGCAAAAGATTCAACAACCTCATCCGTACTAATATGAAGTGTATCACAAATCATAGCTTGAATCAATTTTGCCAGCTCATTTTTCCATTGGTTATAGTATGTTGCACCTAAGCTCGTCCACCAACGTGAATCGGTATGTATGGAAGCTGTTATACTGTAATAGCCTTGAGGTACAATCTTAGTGTCACTTGCATCACTGAAAGATACGAATAAGGAATTGGAGAGAGTATAAGGGATGATATCTTTAGAAATAATCTGATAATGGTGATGAAACGATTTTTTTGATTGAATAGTGAGATAGAGAACATAAGCGCTTTGGTAATTGTTAAGTTTTTCATAACGGTTGTAATAGTTCTGTATTTTACTATCACTAAACCATCGTGAACTTTCATAATGGGATGTTCCCATAATGATATTTTTTGCTTCAATTATCTCATTTTTGGTAGAGAGTAGATAACGATCTTTTTCTCTTCGGATTGAACAAACACTGGTATTTTTACGAATGTCTTGGAGGCGAGAGGTGAGGGTATTGCACAATTGTCCCATACCTCCTAAGACATAATGAGTTTCATTAAATGTATAGCCCAAAGAGACAGCAGCAGTAAAAAAATTGACGCTATCACTTTTGGCTTGAGCAACAATCAAAATTTGTGCATCTAAAAAATCAAGATATTCAGCTGTTATTCCACCATAAAAACTGTGAATAAAACTACGGGCATTTTTCCAAAGATAGGGCCAAATTTTTTTGAGCATGGGTGAAAAACTAAATAAGGATAGTAACTTTTTTTGGAGTGATTCATTGGAGTAATAATGCCCATCCAGAGCATAAAATGATTGTCCGATCTCATAGACCAAATGCCAAAATTCGGTATGTTTTGGGTGAGGATGACTGAGTTGGAGATCTGCCACGAATTCTTCTATATTCATGAAGCGTCTGATCTTCTTGCTATTTTGGTGTACAACAATAGCTGGATTGGTTGCAATCAGTTTTGGTTTAACACCTATTTGTTCAAAAAGATTGCGTACAATCCCACCTTGATGGTAACCTGATAAGGTTGTAGCACCGACATTATAGTGATAGCCGGCGTGTTTAAATGTGGAAGCACAACCACCCAGTATTGGTTCTTTTTCAAATAATATAACGTCGTGTCCTTTGGCATTGAGGAGTGATGCCGCACAACATCCACCGATACCTCCCCCTATAACTGCATATTCTCGCATTATCGACTGCTTAGTGAGAGGTTGGAAATAACATGGCTCATCCTATTGAACCGTTCCAAATATAATATAAAAATGTATCAAGAAGTACAGACGGTGGAATAATCCAAACAAGCGTTTGTAATGGGGATTGGTTTTCCATAATGCTCTCCACTAAAAATATAGAGAGATTATTACATCACTGGAAAAAAATTCGTAGATGATTTTTGGCGATTGGTTTTAAATTTGGCGTATAGTTTGGATAGCCTTTTACTCACATTTTTCGTTATTGCGAATGACTTTATTACGCCCTTGTTCTTTTGCTTGATAGAGTGCATGATCAACTCTTTGAAATAATAGTATTGCATCGGTATCGCATTGAAACTGAGCAACTCCAAAACTTGCTGTTTTTAATCCTACCTCACAGAATGTATGTTCTTCTATTTTCCCTCGTAAAGACTCCGCCAAATTTACAGCCCCCTCAAGATCAGTATGGGGGCATAAAATGACAAACTCCTCTCCACCCCATCGTGCAAGTAGATCAGTTTGGCGAATGTTTTCTGAGAGTAATGTGGAAAACTCTTTTAAAATAGTGTCACCACAAACATGCCCATAGATATCATTGACCTCTTTAAAATGGTCAATGTCGATCATGATAAGTGATAAGGGGTGGTTGTATCGTAGTGAGCGTTTAATTTCTTCATTTATTTTTTCTTCAAATTTAGAACGATTATTAAGACCGGTCAAAAAATCGGTATATGAATCGTGCTCAAATCGAATTTTTTCATCGATATTGTGGTAAAAAGCAATATATCCCGCTATCTCACCCTCTTGCGTGATATCTGATGTAATAGTAACTTTATACCAGTTCGTACCTCCATCGAAATTGCGATCCTCAATCTCATAATTAAATGTCTCACCCTTTTTAATTGTCTTCCATATTTGTGTATAAATATCTTTAGGTGTATAACCAGATTTTAAAATATTGACATTAAGACCTATTAATTCTTCTTTACATTGAAACAATTCGTAAAAACTTTGACTCACTTCTGTGATGATTCCGTTGGTATCACTTTTAAGGTAGGCAATATGATTTTTGATAATTGTCAAAAGATGGTCATTCCGTTTTTTAAGGAGTTGTGTTTCAATGCGATTATTAACACGTGCTAATAACTCTATTGGTCGAAATGGTTTGATGATATAATCGTAAGCACCATTGTCAAAAGCTTTAGCTATAGTCGCTTCTGCATTGTCTGCTGTCAAATATATGATAGGAATCTGTGAGATTGTAGGAGATTTTCGAAGCTCTTTTGCAAGGGTAAATCCATCCATATCCGGCATGATAATATCGAGAAGAATAATATCGACAAGATGGTTACTTAGAAATTTTAGTGCATCTAACCCGTTACGGGCAAAGTGAAGCTCATAATCAAATCTTAAACACGCATCAGCTTTTTGCAGATTGATCGGTTCGTCGTCAACGATCAGTATGGATGCTTTACTCATCTATTTTTTCCTTGAGTACTTTGACCAGGTGTATTGCTGATGCAAAATCAAACGATTGTATTGAGCTTTTGAGCTCTTTTATTGTATCAAAATTCGTATATGGTTTAATGGCATTGATGAAATTTTTTAAATCTTTTTCTTCAATCATCCCATTTTTTTCAAGTGTTGATAAAATGGTATCGATTATCTCGTGTATTTCATCTAATAGAACTGGATGATCACCTATATCATTCACTTCTTCTTGGATGTGAAGATCGATTTCCTGAATAAGTCGTTTTAATTCAACGCATAGCGTATTAAGTTTTTTTCTTATTTCTACAGGCTCTTGAGTATTTTCAAGATCAACACACAGTGCGTACAGTTTTTCTGCAGCGATGCTTCCGCTCACCCCTTTGAGTGAATGGTTAAATTTTTTGAATTCTTCACTTCCGATTTCAACGGCTTCGATTCTCGTACAAAAATCCCGTTGCGTATCGGCAAATAGTCTAAGAATATGAGCGATTTTTTCTTGGCTTAGAAAGAGACTTTCTAGATTAGCAATATTTATCCCTTTAATAGCGATTTTATCGGATTGGATACTAACGATTGTAGGGATGAGTGATTCTTTTAATGGTAAATAGTGTGAGAGTACATCTTTTAGCTCTTGCATTTCAATCGGTTTAGCAATATGACCATTCATCCCTGCTTGTATACTTAGTTCTTTATCGTTCTGCATAACAGCTGCACTGAGGGCAATGATTGGAATATCCTGATTAAAGTTTCGGATTGATTTAGCCGCTTCAAATCCATCAACAACCGGCATTTGTATATCCATAAAAACAAGATCATAAGTGTTAGTTAAACACATTTGTATCGCTTCGGCACCGTTAGAAGCGATATCGACTTCAACACCTAAGAGCTCTAATAACTCTTTACCTACAAGTTGATTGATCTCATGGTCTTCCGCCATAAGTATCTTTCCGCTAAAGAGGCGTATATCATCTGTATTTGTTGCAGTAATGGCTTGGATCTGATCTTTGTCCATAAGTGCTTCGAGCAGTATTGATGGCGTGATCGGTTTATGTAAGATTGCATCAGGATGAAGATTCCGTGCATTCGCTTTTTGAGAAAGTTCTTCTTTCATTAATGCACTGATCATAATGATTTTTGGAAACAATCCTGAATGGTGCTCTTTGAGGTTATCAATGACATCAAGTCCATCCAACCCAGGCATTCTCCAGTCAACGAGGAGATAATCAATATGTGTAGTCGTAGCAATAGCGAGTGCCTCTTCACCACTGGAGCAAAGAATAGGGTGAATATCCCACGATTCAAGTATATGACCGATCATGATCCGCTCGATTTCATTGTCATCTACGACCATAAAACTTTTTTGTACGAGCTGCTCCACATGCACTTTAGGCTGTATGGAATCATTGTGTTGAAGTTGTACAGTAAAATGAAATGTGGATCCTTTCCCTTTTGTACTTTCAACTTTAATCTCACCACCCATCATCTCGATCAGCTTTTTAGTAATTACCAACCCAAGACCTGTCCCTCCATATTTACGGGTGTTTGAGGCATCCGTTTGTGTAAAAGAGTGGAACAGTTTCGTAATTTCATTTTCATCCATTCCAATACCGGTATCGCTCACACTAAAGGCTATTATGATAGTATCATCTCCTTTTTCTGCTACATTGGCACGGATGATAATATCTCCCTTATCAGTGAATTTGATGGCATTTCCGACGAGATTATTAAAAATTTGAGACAGACGTAGCGAATCTCCTTCAACCATATACGGGATAGTAATATCGTAATCAATATGGATTTCCAGCGATTTTTCCAAGATAGAATATTCAAAGAGATCAGATGTCCCGTGTAGTAGCTCTTCAAGTGAAAATGGATGGGAAGAGAGTTCCAATTTACCCGATTCTATCTTAGAATAATCGAGAATATCATTGATGACACCTAAGAGTGCTTTAGACGATTTGAGTGATTTGTTAACATAGTCGCTTTGCTGATCGCTAAGATGAGTTTTTAGGAGCAAAGTATTCAATCCGATAACTCCATTTAACGGTGTACGGATCTCATGGCTCATATTCGCAAGAAATTCGCTTTTGGCTTTATCTGCTTGCTCTGCATGTTCTTTAGCTGACAAAAGATCATTACGCAATTGTCTACTCTCTGTTACATCTTTGGTACTGATCAAAACATGCTCTTTATCGGGCATCATAGCAACTGACATGTTGATAGTGATGATTGAGCCATCTTTTTGGAAGCACGATTTTTCAAAATTTGTTATTGATCCATTCAAAAAAACTTCGTTTAAAGCTTCTTTTGCTCTTTCTACATCTTCAGGTACACTCATCTCTATACATGATTTTTGGAGAAGTTCCTCCCGTGTGTACCCTGTCATAGCCATATATGAATCATTGAAGGAAATAAAATTACTCTCTAAATCGAGGATTGCCAAGCCATCTTTTGTTGTATCAAAAACGGTTTTAAATTCTTGCTTTTGTCGTTCGGACTCTGTAATATCGATTCCGATAGTAAAAATATAATCTAATTCTCCACTTGGGTTCGTCACTAAAGCATTTGACCATTCAAATATTCGTGTTTCACCATTGCGTGAAGTCCAGTTGTTCTGAAATGTTTTGACGATTTCGCCTTGTTTGGCTCTTGTAAGAATACTGATCACTTTGTCTTGCATATCTATGTCTAAAAAGCGTGACCAAAAATAAGGTACTGAAGAGACTTCATCTTGTGTATATCCTATAAAAGATTCTCCGTATTGGTTAAGACGGATCATTCTCCCTTCTGCGTCGATAACAGCGATAATCGCATTGGCATTGTTGATGATAGTGGATACGAAATTTTTTTCATTGGTTAATTTAAACTCTAATGCATTACGCTCTTCAATATCACTTTGTAAGGTTTCAAGCGTTTGCAATAATGTATTTTTTCTTTCAATAATTTTATTTTGCATTAAATGCAAAGTATCAAAAAGAATATTGATCTCTTTGGTATTACTTTGGTGTTTTTGAAGCTTTACTTCTTCATTCTCGGCAATTTTTTTCGCAGTTTCAGTAAGATAGTTTAAATCGTATGTTAGCCTCCATCCGAAAAAAACTGCTATGAAACTACTGATGAATAGTTCAATTGATATAAGAATATAAGACAATTTTTTATTCTTTTCGATGGTATGAAGACTTTCTGTGATTTCATAAACAATTTGAACGCTACCTAATACCTCTTTATTGAATTCAACAGGAACTCTTATGATTTGATAGGTGTTGTTGTCTCTTTTTACTAATGCCCCATTGGTTATCAAGCTATGAAAATCTTCTGTAGCTGATGAGGTACTTTTGCTGATTAATTTTTTATTATTATCAAAAATTTTAACAGAAATAATGTTGTGCATCTTGGTAAAACTTTTGGCATTGTCATCGAGTGTAGCCAAGTCATAAACCGCCATAGGTGTTTTTATCATCTCTTCAAACAACATCGTAGACGTTGCTATTTTTTCATCTATTAGTGATTGTGAGAGTTTGGTAAGGGAAGAAAAATTGAAAAATATAATTAAGCTGATAAATAAAATTTCGATAGAGAGGAATGAAAATATAAATTTGTAGCGTAAAGAAGATTGAAAAAACATTTAATAATCTTCCATGGATGGTAAAGCTTCTGCGATACCCCGTACACTGTTATATTCTGAATCTTCTGTCGGAATAAGCTTTTTTATTTTTAATGGTTCAATTAACCCCTCTGGTAAATGCAACAAAGCAGATTGCATTTTTTCACTTACTTTGCTTGAGACAGATGGGAGTAGTGCAATCGGATGACTTGGATAGGCATCTGTTTTATAAAGAATAGTAAGGGCTGTTTTGGTTTCTGCATCATCCATTGAATTGTATGTCCGCTCTATACCGCCTCCTGCATCACCAATACCACGTGAGACACCTTTGTAGACAGAATCGTGCGAATTGACATATAAAAAGTTTTTCTCTTTTTCAATATCAATACCGTATTTTTTGTATAATTCATATTTTGGCAATAATGTTGCTGCAAACGAATCGGGTGCCGGAAATAATATTCTCTTACCTTTGAGCATTTTTATGTCATTAAGAGCACTATCTTTCCGAACGACGATAATACCGACAATATTTTTTTGATCTCGTATCAGTGCCATATACCCTTTACGTTTATGAGCCACTACATAATGATAAGGATTCATATACGCTATGTCGTATTGCCCATTATACAAAGCATGTTCAAAATCGGGAATGGAACGTTCTATTTTTAAATTAATTTTTTCACCCGTAGCATTTTCTAGATAGGAAATGATCGGTTTCCATGTTTGTGCTAACTCCATAGGGCTTTGTTGGGGAACTACACCAAAAATCAAAGGCTTTGCTGAAACTATAACGGTCAAAAAAACGAGTGCTATTAATGATAAAACAACTTTCATATCTTACTCTCCTATGACTATATTGTTCTATATAGTATCTTAATAAAGTATTGTACAGTGAAAAAGAGTTTACAGCACTGTTTAGCTGAATATAAGAGAGTATATTTTTTGAATCAATGGATAAAATCGTATTTAAATTTAGTTCCACTTGATAATTATGAATAGGGTTCATGTATCCATGGTCAGATTCGAAGTAAAAGTGCAAAAAGCATGGAGGGTATATGTTGAGTATAAAACGGTAGAATATAAGAGAAATATTAGGAGCAACAATGTTTATCATCTCACTCACTTACATCAAACCGCTCGAAGAGGTTGATGCTCTCTTAGAAGAGCACGTCGCCTATCTCAAAGAACAGTATACACTGGGTAGTTTCCTCGCTTCAGGGCGTAAAGTTCCCCGTACTGGTGGGATTATTTTGGCACGTGGGGTATCTCGTGAAGAGATTGAAACGATTATTGCCCTTGATCCATTTTATCGTCATCATGTGGCAGAGTACGAAATCACCGAATTTATTCCTACGATGACTAGTAATGAATTGATATTTTTGAAAGATTTAAAATAAAAAGGAAATGCTGAAAGAGCTAGTAAATTTACTGATCACCATGGTTGCAGAATGGGTAAATGGTATTATGAGGGAGATGGTAAAGAACTTTTTTCTCATACTCCTTCATACAAAAAAATGGAAGAACCACATGCTACTGTACATGAAATGGCATTAAAAACCGTCTCATGTGCTACTCATCAAGATTGTCTAATAGAAAAAAATCAAAATATGATTGTTAAAAACATGTCTAGTATGGAGCAATCAAGTAAAGAACTTTTTGTATTACTTGATGCAATGGTTGAAGAAGCAAATCCAGAAATTATTAGATCAAAATAATTAACACTAAATGGGATCACTCCACCATCAGTTTAGTTATCTCTTCTTTTGAGAGTAGGCACGATAGGAGTATCCAATCGCTTCATATTGAAGAAAGAATGGGAGAATCCTGTTTTAAAGGATTAATTTTGAGCCACTATGGTAGTATAAGTTAAATAAGTAATGCTTGTGTAAAAAGGACATTAAAAATACTCTTTTTTGTGATCTATTTTATGAGTGAGTACTCGAATTTCTCCACAAAAAACAGTTATAATATAATCAAACATTGATAAATAGGGCTTTAATGACTATACGCGTGTATTATGAAGATACCGTATATGCTCTAATTTTCTAAAAATACATAAAATAGGGAGTTTCTTCACGCTAAAAACTCTCTCATATACACAAAAACTGCAAATCTTGTCACACCACTGTCACACTTAGAAAAGTGCCATATTTAAATACCTTATTTCTGATGCGTTTAGGTTCAAGTACGCATGTAAAAAAACCTTATTTTAATATTTCCGTATTTTCAATCATTCTGACATTGTTTTTCGTATGAAATATCGTAGTATTTTTGTGCTTAAAAGCAGAGCAGGAGAGTGTGTCCGAAAAACGCTTGATTTCCATCACGTAAATCGGTACTGACCCAACGCGGGGCAACTGTGGCAGATTTATCCGCCCACTCTCGTTTATCCAATTTTACCGTTGGATACAGTGTATATTTTGTATGCGTGTGCATAGCGATATCCTCATATAGTTAACAATGAAAAAATGCTGACATACGGACGCACTGCGCCCGATATAGCAAAACTAAAAATTAAAAAAAGAAAAGGAAAAAAAGAAAATTACAGCAGGTTCAGCAGGAGAAGAGAGAAGCTCGCGATACGGTTATCCGTAATGGGTTGTGAAATAGGCATAGTATGACTTTTCATGGTCTCTCCTTTGTGTGTATTATTGAAATTGTAAATGTTTAATTCAATTATAACTTGATGACAAATCGATGACAGATAGACTTTAGAATAGCAATATCAAAAACTATTCTCTTAAAAGGTTTACTATCATGCTTTATCAAGAAAACATAAAAATAATCACAAAGGCAACATTAGTATTAGCATCTTTAATAATGTTAGATGGATGTTCTCAAAGTGTCAAAGGATATTACATCCCTAGACCAGAACCTATGATTAAAGAAAAACCAATCCCTATTATAATTGAAGCTATTGAAAATGCAAAACCATTACCGATTAATGTAGAACCTATTATCGAAGAAAAACAGGTCTCTAAGCAAACAATCACCTTAAATTCAGTTTATTTATTTCCATTTGGAAGTGCTCAACTTACTACAGTTGGTAAAGCCGAACTTCTGCATTTTACAAATGAACTCAAAAATAGAAATAATGAAATTAAAATGCTTACTATTCATGGTTATACGGATCGATTAGGAGAGAAAGCTTTTAATCAAAGGCTTTCTCAAAAACGTGCTCAACATATAGCTGATTATTTAAAATCGCAAGGGATTAGTATTCCAATGAGTGTAGTTGGTAAAGGATCATCAGATCCGGTAAGTGTGGAATGTAGTGGTCGTGTATTAATCAATTGCTTGGCTTCTGATCGTCGTGTTGAAATAAAAAATATATAAAATAAAGGAAAAATAATGTCACAAGTAATTACTCTTATCAGCCGTGCAAAATCAAATATAATAGAGCAACAGACCATAACAACTAGTAGTAAAGTAATTACTATAGATGCAAAAAGTGGAATGAGCTATGAATTAAAAAATTTAACAAATAATGTATCACCTAAAAAGATAATTATTAAAAAAGTAAATAATGATTTAGAAATTAATATTGATGGCGATCTCAGTGGAGATTTCGATGTTATTATTAAAGATTATTATACTCAACAAAATGTTGATATTATAGGACTTGCAGAAGATGGAAACATGTATTCGTATGTTACTACATCAAACGATAAGTTAATGCACCTAAATGAATTGACTGATAATAATGTTAATTATGAATCTGCACTTGGTATATCTGATATTATAGGTGGTATCAGCACTTTAGCTTATGTTGCTGGAGGCGCTGCATTATTAAGTGGTATTATTGCTGCTGCAGGTTCTGGAGGAGGTAAAGGTGATAGCGGTAGCGGTAACATAAAGGCAATCGACACTATAGCCCCTACGATTACCTCCACTACCACGGCTACTACCATCAATGAGAATAGCGGTTCGTCTCAAGTGATCTACACCGCAACTTCAACCGATAGCGCAGACATTACAACAGGTTCAACCACCTACAGCCTAAAAACCACAGCAGATTCAAACCTCTTTAGTATCAATAGCAGCACAGGCGAAGTGAGCCTTATCGGTAATCCTGACTATGAGGCTAAATCTACGTATAGCTTCACACTCATAGCGACCGATAGCGCAAACAATTCAAGCGAACAAACCGTAACATTGGCAATAGCTAACCTCGATGAAGTAGCCCCTACGATTACCTCAGGGGGGAGTGCAAACGTCGATGAGAACACCTCCGCTTCGTATGTACTCTATAGCGCTACTTCTACCGACAGTGCCGATATCTCCGCAGGAGTTACGTACTCCCTTAGCGGAGCAGATGCATCATTCCTCTCTATCAACACTGCTACAGGAGAAGTAAGACTTAACACATCCGCAGACTATGAGACAAAGAGTAGCTACAGCTTTAACGTCGTAGCCGATGATGGAGTCAATACCCCAACTACCCAAGCGGTAGTAGTAAGCGTTAGTAACCTCGATGAAGTAGCCCCTACGATTACCTCCACTACCACGGCTACTACCATCAATGAGAATAGCGGTTCGTCTCAAGTGATCTACACCGCAACTTCAACCGATAGCGCAGACATTACAACAGGTTCAACCACCTACAG
>NZ_JAQTUH010000011.1:50114-55303 GCF_028710345.1 Sulfuricurvum sp.
CTCTATCAACACTGCTACAGGAGAAGTAAGACTTAACACATCCGCAGACTATGAGACAAAGAGTAGCTACAGCTTTAACGTCGTAGCCGATGATGGAGTCAATACCCCAACTACCCAAGCGGTAGTACTCTCAATTAATGATTTAGATGAAATTCCTCCTGCTATTATCGATCCTGTTGATTTTGTTATCGTAGATACCGGAGTGAGTTCAAGCGATGGGATTACGTCGGATACTACAATCGACCTTACCCTCGCAACGGATGCGGTGCGATGGGAGTATTCGACCGATGGTGGAACAACATGGAGTGATGGCAGTGGAAATACGATCCCTTTATCTGATGATACATACGACAAAAAACAAATACTAGTCAAACAATATGATCTAGCGGGTAATAATAGTATTTCGGTGATGAGTACTACAAATGAGACTCCTGTATTATCAAAACTTGATCCAATAAATTCAGCCTCAATGAATGCCCAAAACCCACAAATCGCTTCTGTAGGAAATAATGGTGAATTTGTAGTGACATTTGAAGCCTCAGACAGCAATGGAGATTCTTCAGTTTTTGTTCAAAAGTTTAATGCTGATGGGACAGTTTCCGGTTCTATGGTTCAGCTCGAAGCTATTAGCAATACCAACGGCGGAGATTATGCTCCACAAGTATCTGCTGTAGGTAATAGTGGGGCATATGCTGTTACCTTTTACGGTATTGATTCTAACGGTGGATATTCGGTATTTGTTCAACAATTCAACGCTGATGGGACTATTTTAGGTAGCATGGTAGGTCTGGAATCATTTTCTTACGGGAATAGTAGATTTTCTCAAATTGCTTCTGTAGGAAATAACGGAGAATATGTAGTTGTATTTGAAGGAGATGTTAGTTTTTACGATTATTCCATTGTAGTACAAAAATTTAATGCAGATGGGACAGTTTCAGAACCATGGGTAAGTCTCGAAGCTATCGGGAATACTACGGGGATAGATTCTACTCCTACAATATCATCTATCGGCACTACAGGTGAATTTGTGGTTACGTTTTACGGTACAGATAGTAATGGAGACAACTCTGCATTTGTTCAAAAATTTAATGCAGATGGTACAGCATCAGGTTCTATGATTCAACTCGAAGGTATTAATGTCACTAATGGAAATGATTTAAATCCAAAAGTCAGTGCTTTAGGTGATAGTGGCAAATACGTCGTAACATTTTACGGAACAGATAATGCAGGAGACAATTCGATTTTCATTCAGCAATTTAATAGTGACGGTAGCGTATTTGGATCAATGATTCAGCTTGAACCATCGACTATATCTGATGGCAATGATTATGACCCTGATATCGTAGGACTAGGGAATACTGGCGAATTTGTAGTTGTATTTTCAGGAACCCCAGGAAACAGCGGTATGGGAAATATATATGTTCAAAAATACGATGGTAACGGTACCCAGGTAGGTTCGATGGTATCTTTAACGGGGTATATGGAAGGGAGCAGTAACAGCCAATCCCCGGAAGTGTGTGCTATCGGAAATACCGGTGAATATGTCGTAGTCTATATGTCTCATGATGAAAATGGTGATGAATCGATTTACGTTCAACAATTTAATGCCGATGGAACACTTGGAGCTGCTAAAGTAAAAGTGGAAGCTCAAGGAATTACGACAGGTTATGACATGTACCCACATGTTACGATGGTAGGTAATAGTGGAGAATATGCTGTGACTTTTAGTGGTAATAATATTAATGGAACCTATCCTGGGAGTAATCAGTCGATTTACGTGCAGCTCTTTAATGCGGATGGGACGGCTAAAACAGACAATATAAATCGGTTAATTATCGATACCACAGCACCTACCATCACATCACTCACTACCGCAACAACTATCGATGAGAACAGTGGAGCAGGGCAAATAATCTACACCGTCACAGCAACCGATACCAATAGTGTCACCTATTCACTCAAAAATACAGGCGACTATAGCCTTATAAGTATAGATGGCACTACAGGTGGAGTTACCCTAACAGAGAATCCGAATTATGAATCCAAAAGTGTATACAGTTTTACGGTAATAGCAACCGATACAGCAGGGAATGCTTCGGAAAAGACAGTTACCCTCTCTATCAATAATATGTTAGAGATGGTTCAGCTCGAAGCACTAAACAACAACAATGCCAACGATATCAATCCTCAAATCACCTCCATAAAAAATGATGAATCATACGTCGTCACATGGCAAGGGGTCGATAGTGAGGGGGATGAGTCCATTTTTGTACAAAAATTTGATGCATTTGGAAACACAAGTGGAAATACCATACAGTTAGAAGCAACGACAAGCGGTGCAGATACTATTCCGCAAATCACTTCAGTAGGGACGGATGGATCATTCGTCGTAACATGGAAAGGGATCGATAGCAACGGATATTTCGGGGTTTTCGTCCAAAAATTTGATGCTACAGGCTCTCTTAGTGGCTCAACAGTGCAACTCAATGCCCTCAATATTGCACTTGGCAGCGAGTATGATCCGCGAATTACTTCTGTAGGGACAGATGGATCGTTCGTTGTGACTTTTTTCGGGTATGAGAACACGGGAGATGATTCGGTATTTGTTCAAAAGTTTGATGCTTCCGCTACACCGACGGGGAATATGGTGAAACTCGAAGCGATAGGAAATAACATAGGATTTGACTATTCCCCTCAGATAACAACAGTTGGGACAGATGGATCATTCGTCGTAACGTGGTTTGGTATCGATAATGATGGCGGTGATTGGAGTGTTTACGTCCAAAAATTCGATGCATCAGGAGCTATCAACGGCGTTCCTGTCATGTTGGAAGCAGTTGCTCATAGTAGTTTGGCAGATGTCTATCCTCAAATAGCTTCTATCGGTAACAGCGGTGCTTATGTTGTAGCCTTTGTAGGTAATGAAGGTAGTGATAATTCGATTTTTGTTCAACGATTTAACGCTAATGGTACAGTAAATGGAACCATGACAATACTCGAAGCGATAGACAATACAGCCGGAGTGGATGATCATCCTCATATCGCATCGGTTGGGGAAGATGGTTCATTTGTTGTCGTGTGGCAAGGGGTTGAGAGTGAGGGAGACGATTCTATTTTTGTCCAAAAATTTGATGCTTCGGGATCACTTAGTGGCAGTACCGTCAAATTAGAAGTGAGTGGAAATACCACAGGTATGGATCAAAATCCCCAAATCACCTCTGTAGGGACCCAAGGCGATTTTGTTGTCACATGGCAAGGGGTTGATAGTGTAGGGGGTGATACCTCTATTTATCTCCAAAAATTCAATGCCGACGGTTCACTTAACGGTACAGAGATTAAACTTGAAGCGTTAAATAGAACAGATGCAAATGATTACAATCCACAGATTACATCCGTAGGAGAAGACGGTTCGTTTGTCGTGACATGGTATGGAAGTGACGCAACAGAAGGAGATTATTCGGTATTTACTTATAAATTTGTCGGTAGTAATGTATCAACACCTACATTTACCACTAGCTCTGCTAATGTTAGTGTTGCAGAAAATACATCGACTTCTATTTATCAGGCACATGTTAATGATAGTGATTGGGGAGCTACTATAAACTATACACTTAGCGGAATCGATGCTAGCTACTTTAACATTGACAGTACAAGCGGAGAGATAACGTTTAAAACTTCTCCTGATTATGAGATTCCGATTGACAACGGATTGGATAATGTCTACGATTTTACAATTCATGCAACAGATACGACGGGGAATTCTACCGATCAATCGGTCGCTTTAAGTGTAACCAATGTAGCCGAAAAAGGGGATAGCCTCATCGATTTGGGTTCGTACGGTAATCTCATTGCCCCCGTCCAAGTCAACGGCAACTGGTACTATTATTGGGATCGCTCAGGGAATGGAACGAGTGCCGACACGGGAGCACTGAATGGCGGAGTAGATTATATTACACACGATGTTCTTGATGCAATTTTTACCTACGCGAGTGATTTCACGACGACGGGTGGAGGAGGTAATACAGATAATACTTACCGCTACGCGACCATCAACGGTGTTCAAGTTGCCCTCCCAACAACAGGAACAGGAATAAGCAATGAAGGAGCGTCAAATTATTATTTAGGCAATGATCAATTTTATACTGATCTCGCTGCAATCTGGGATACCTATAACAGTGGAAACCAAACCCAAGGCATCCCGACTGGATGGCAAAGTAATTATTATTGGTCTTCAACTCCAAGTGATAGTGGACACGCTCTTGTGTATACTGGTGATGGTTTTGTCGTCAACTACTTTGATGGCGATACTGGGAATGGATATGTTGCGCTTCAGGTCTTGTAATCATGTTATGACAAACCGATGACAAACCAATTTTATAATTTCATTAAATAATTTATAAAATAGGAGCAATGTATGGCTATCTTAGGTACAGGGAGTCAAGGTGCCGCACAAGGTGTTTTAGTAGGTGGAAATAGTGTTCAGTGGGTAGCAACATCACTAGATGGCTATACGAATTATTCAATACATGACACGAATGACGGCACAGACGGAGATGGAGTAATTAATGTTGGTGATGCAGTTTATATATATCAAGCTGATATATATTACGGTGCAAGTATGACCTACATGGGTGTTAATGATTCTACCGGTGATTCACTTTTTTATTATAGTGGAGATAATTCTGTATATGTTTTTCCCCAAACTTCTGATGCGATTACGGGCTATTACAATAATGCTATTTTAAACAATACCATCGACACATATTCCGCAACGTCTGCCACCTACTGCTTCCTCTCAGGCACCCTCATCACCACCCCGAACGGAACAACCAATGTCGAATCACTCCATATCGGAGATGAAGTAATAACGACAGAAGGTGTTGTCCAAAAAGTGAAATGGGTTGGAGTTCAAAATTGCCATAAATTTACCCTTCCTACCAATAAACTTCCGGTTATTGTCCGTAAAGAGGCATTGGGAGAAAATATCCCATCAGAAGACCTTTACCTCTCTAGCGATCATGCTTTATACGTCGATGGTGTATTAGCCCATGCAGGAGCATTGGTCAATGATATCTCTATCGTAAGAATAAACAGAGATGAACTAGAGAGCACTTTTACCTACTATCATGTTGAACTAGAAGATCACTCTTTAATCCTTGCTAATAATACCCCAGCAGAGACATTTGTCG
>NZ_JAQTUH010000012.1 GCF_028710345.1 Sulfuricurvum sp.
TCATTATGCAAAAGGCAGTCCGTCACCCTTCATAAAGAATAGGGCTCCGAATGATTGTAAGCCATAGGTTTCAGGTTCTATTTCACTCTGCTCACCGCAGTTCTTTTCACCTTTCCCTTACGGTACTTGTTCGCTATCGGTCTGGTAGTAGTATTTAGGGTTGGAGGGTGGTCCCCCCGGCTTCAGTCAAGATAACACGTGTCCCGACCTACTCTGGATACTGCTAGCTGCTTCATAATTTCGATTACGGGACTATCACCCTCTATGGTCGAGCTTTCCAACTCATTCTTCTATCATTCCACAATACCGTATGCAGTCCACAACCCCGATCACAAGTGATCGGTTTGCCCTAATCCCATTTCGCTCGCCGCTACTTTGGGAATCTCGTTTGATTTATATTCCTCTAGGTACTGAGATGTTTCACTTCCCTAGGTTCGCCCCCCGCAGGGTACTGTACCTCTCGATACAGTGGGTTGCCCCATTCAGAAATCCCCGGATCAAAGCTTCTTGGCAGCTCCCCGAGGCTTATCGCAGCCTAGTACGTCTTTCATCGCCTCTACCAGCCAAGGCATCCACCTATGGCTCTTAATATCTTTTTCAATTACTCTCCTACTATTGCTTTTGCATCAATAGCAGTTATGAGAAGTAATATCTTTATTCTAATTCGCGCTTCACCGCCTTATTAAAAATAAGACAGTAAAATAAATTTGTAGTTATGTTTAAAATACATAATTGACATTCTTCAATAAGCAATGCTCATTAAAATCTGTCGTTTGTATATTTAGTTGACGACTTAACAATAATAATTCAAATAACATTTAGACTTTAAAAGTCTAATTCAAATACTCTAAACTAAGTACTTGAATCAGACTTTTTATTCTGATCTCTGGTGGAGAATAGCGGGATCGAACCGCTGACCTCCTGCGTGCAAAGCAGGCGCTCTCCCAGCTGAGCTAATTCCCCAGATAAGTGATCTTATGGTGGGTTTGAATGGACTCGAACCATCGACCTCACCCTTATCAGGGGTGTGCTCTAACCAGCTGAGCTACAAACCCAATGTATTATGTCAAATAACATGGATCACTGAAAACTAAGTAGAAAATGACTGTCAAACAAATACAAGACTCATGTGAGATTTTTTAAGATGAGGCAACCAAATGAATGGTTCCTCGTTACTCTTAGAAAGGAGGTGATCCAACCGCAGGTTCTCCTACGGTTACCTTGTTACGACTTCACCCCAGTCGCTAATTCCACCGTAAGCGGTAGCCAGTTTGGCATCCCGATTTCGGGTGAAATCAACTCCCATGGTGTGACGGGCGGTGAGTACAAGACCCGGGAACGTATTCACCGTAGCATAGCTGATCTACGATTACTAGTGATTCCAGCTTCATGTTCTCGAGTTGCAGAGAACAATCCGAACTGAGAGACGCTTTAAGAGATTGGCTCCACCTCGCGGTATTGCAGCTCTCTGTACGCCCCATTGTAGCACGTGTGTAGCCCTGGCCGTAAGGGCCATGATGACTTGACGTCGTCCTCACCTTCCTCCTCCTTACGAAGGCAGTCTCCTTAGAGTGCTCAGCCGAACTGTTAGCAACTAAGGACGAGGGTTGCGCTCGTTGCGGGACTTAACCCAACATCTCACGACACGAGCTGACGACAGCCGTGCAGCACCTGTGTGTAGGTTCTAGCAAGCTAGCACCCCCTAATCTCTTAAGGGTTCCTACCATGTCAAGGCCAGGTAAGGTTCTTCGTGTATCTTCGAATTAAACCACATGCTCCACCACTTGTGCGGGTCCCCGTCTATTCCTTTGAGTTTTAATCTTGCGACCGTACTCCCCAGGCGGAATGCTTAATCTGTTAAGTGCATCACCGAAGAGACGAGCTCCCCGACGACTAGCATTCATCGTTTAGGGCGTGGACTACCAGGGTATCTAATCCTGTTTGCTCCCCACGCTTTCGTGCCTCAGCGTCAGTATCATCCCAGCAGATCGCCTTCGCTTTTGATATTCCTAGTGATATCTACGGATTTTACCCCTACACCACTAATTCCATCTGCCCCTTCTGAACTCTAGGCTCCCAGTTTCAAATGCAGTTCAATGGTTGAGCCATTGGATTTCACATCTGACTTAGAAGCCAGCCTACGCACCCTTTACGCCCAGTGATTCCGAGTAACGCTTGCACCCTCCGTATTACCGCGGCTGCTGGCACGGAGTTAGCCGGTGCTTATTCAAGAGGTACCGTCATAATCTTCCCTCTTAAAAGGAGTTTACACACCGAAATGCGTCATCCTCCACGCGGCGTTGCTGCATCAGAGTTTCCTCCATTGTGCAATATTCCTCACTGCTGCCTCCCGTAGGAGTCTGGACCGTGTCTCAGTTCCAGTGTGTCTGATCATCCTCTCAAACCAGATATCCGTCATTGTCTTGGTGAGCCATTACCTCACCAACTAACTGATGGAACATAGACTGATCCCTTAGCGAAAAACTTTCCCGACTTGTCTTATAACAAGAAGGAGTATCCGGTATTAATCACCGTTTCCAGTGGCTATCCCGAACTAAGGGGCACATTATCTATGCATTACTCACCCGTGCGCCACTAATCAGGAGAGCAAGCTCTCCATCATCGTTCGACTTGCATGTGTTAGGCACGCCGCCAGCGTTCACTCTGAGCCAGGATCAAACTCTCCATAATTGGTTTGTCCAATCCTATGACCCAAGATTTTAAATCATTGGCTTCATAAATTGTTGTATCTATTTTACTTTTTGGTCTACCGTAGTAGAAAGTAAATAGACGGTTGTTGTATTGTTTTGACATTATTAAAATGTCGTTCAAGCATCCGCCTGACCGCCATTTCTACTTAGTTTTCAATGATCTCAAACTCAAACTTAACCCTTCTTTCGAAGCGTCTCATCGTTTGTGGACGGGAATTATAGGGGAAAATGAAATGAATGTCAAGAGCTTTTCGAAAGAATTTAAAAGAATTTGTAAAAAGATTTAAATTAAGTGCCATTTTGTAATTATTTGTAACAATATTACCTCTCTTTTTGCCCTTTATATACATTATATATAGAAAATTACTTTTTACAGGATGACAAAAAAAAATTATCTTGTAGCTCATATAGAGAGTTAATGAATCTATTGTATAATCGCACTGTTAAATTTTCCACTATAAGGAACAAGCTATGGCTTTATATGATCGTGATTATGCACAACAAGGTGCTATGGGGTATGAGGGGATCTCACGCAATGAGGCAAATATTGTCACATTTGTGAAAGATACTTATAAACTGTTTGCTGCCTCTATGATGGCTGGCGCGGTTGGTGCGTATGTCGGTGTACCCTTAGCAGGTACTATTCAAGGGCTTTTCATCCCTTTATTTATTGTTGAGATTGCTCTATTGATCGGTTTGCATTTCGTTAAACATAAACCGGGAATCAATCTCGCGGTAATGTTTGGTTTTGTGTTTATGACAGGACTTATGCTCGCTCCGTTGTTAGCTCGAACACTAGGACTTTCAGGCGGTGGTGCTATTATCGGAAATGCATTCGCTATGACTTCGGTAGTATTTGCTACAATGAGTTTTTATGCCATCAAAACAACACGTGATTTTACTACTTATGGTAAACCTCTTATGATCGCCATGTTGGTAATCGTAGGTTTTTCAATTTTGAATATCTTTTTAGGTAACCCTTTAATCGCCGTTGCTATTTCGGGTGTCGTTGTCGTGTTGTTCAGTATTATGGTCATTTTTGATACTCAAAACATCATGAATGGTAATTATGAAACGCCGATCGACGGTGCTCTTGCACTCTATTTGGATTTCTTGAATATTTTCACCGCATTACTTCAACTTTTCGGGATTTTCGGTGGCCGTGACGAGTAACACTCTTCCACCGGAACTTCTCCGGGTGGTCGATGCCAACCTTAACCGCCTCAAAGAGGGACTCCGTGTGATTGAGGATATAGCGCGCTATGTTCACAATGACAAGGAACTCTCTACCTCTCTCAAAAATCTTCGCCATCTGTGTCGTATCGAACCCATCGAAGAACTTCTTGCCTCACGAGACAGTGTTAACGATGTGTTGCGCCCCACAATGGAAAGTGAAATGAATCGAACAGATTTAAAAAGTATTATTATCGCTAATTACAAAAGGGCTCAAGAATCTTCCCGTGTTTTGGAAGAGCTTTATAAAATAGTTGACCCCTCTTTGAGCGAGCAATTTAAAACCATCCGTTATGAGCTTTATACACTGGAAAAAATAAACTTAACAGCTCAGTGACGGCATTCATCATCATGACAATGTTGATGTTCTGCAATGTATTCTTCCGAAAGATTCAGATTTGAACACGAATCTAATAATCCGTACAACTCCATTTCTCTTCCTGTCAAATGCTTAATAGTATTTCCATCTCCGTCAATAAAAACAAAAATTTCATGTTTGTGCTCATTTTTCTTTATGTGCTGAGAAAAAATAACATATTCCCCATTTTTCAATTCTGGAAATTGTTCACACGCTGCAATGTATTTTTCGCACTCTTTGTTAAGATGTTTAATCTCCAAAAATTCTGACTGTACTGCATGGACCAATACCGGTAGTAGCTGAGGCATAACCTCTTGGAGGTTAGCATATTTTTCAATTCCAATCATATCAAATCTCCCCATGCGGTTTTTATCTTATTAATGGATAGTATAACGCTTTAAATCAAAAATTGGCATCCATTTCAATTTAATTTATTCTGCTAAAGTAACCATAGATTATAAAAGGCATTTCACTCCTTTCTTTCTTATAGACAAACCATAAAAAGGTTAGATTCGATAATATTCCAATCTTAAGTGAATTGGAAAAGGCATTATGGATACATTAGAACAACTTCGCGCAGGAGACCTCAAAGGGAACAAGCGGCTAACGCTCAGCGAGAACCTCACCTCATTTCCCGAAGAGATATTTGATCTCGCAGATACATTGGAGATTTTGGATTTGAGCCATAACGCGCTTACCTCTCTACCGCACGATATCGGTAAACTCACCAAGCTTCGAATCGCTTTTTTTTCTTATAACCATTTTACTAAACTCCCCTCTTTTAGCGGATGTCCTAATCTCACTATGCTAGGCTTTAAAGGAAATCAACTCGAAGAGTTTGACGAAGATATCCTCCCGCTGGATATCAACTGGCTGATTCTAACCGATAACTGTCTCAGAACCCTCCCTCGCTCTATCGGAAAACTTACCAAACTCCAAAAGTTTCCCCTCGCAGGAAACCGCCTCGAAACGCTCCCTGATGAGATGGCAGCATGCCAAAATCTCGAACTCCTTCGACTCTCAGCCAATAACCTTCGAGAAATCCCCTCATGGCTGTGGAATCTGCCGAAACTCTCTTGGCTTGCCTTTTCAGGAAATCCATGCAGTCCCAAGGCTCAATTTGAGCTTCAAGAGATACCTTATGAATCGTTAGAGGTCAAAGAAAAATTGGGTTCGGGGGCTTCGGGAGATATTTACAAAGCCTACTCAAAAGAGCATGACCACCCCGTTGCCCTAAAAGTGTTCAAAGGCGCTATCACGAGTGACGGATACGCACACGATGAGATGAATGCCACCATGAGTACGGGCGAACATCCGAACCTCATCAAAGTCCTCTCAAAACTCGCGGGAGACGAGCGGCTGGGGTTAGTACTCGAATACATTCCCAAAGATTATCGCAATCTGGGACTTCCCCCCGATTTTGAGACCTGTACCCGTGATACGTTCACCGAGGAAACTTCCTTCACCCCTGAGAGCATCTACGCAGTGGCAAAAGGGATCGCTTCTGCGGCGGCGCATCTGCACGCACGAGGACTCATGCACGGCGACCTCTACGCCCACAACATCCTTATCAACGACGATGACCACTGCTATCTGGGAGATTTCGGTGCGGCAAGTTTTTATGAACCCCACCGCAAAGAGTTCGAGAGGATCGAAGTGCGGGCGTTCGGATGTTTATTGGAAGATATGCTCTCGCTCTGTCCTACCAAAGAGGGGTCTATCTATACTATGTTGGAAGAGCTAAGAGAGAAATGTATGAATGAAGCGGTGGAAGAGAGACCGCTGTTTAGTGAGATGGGGTTGTAATAAACACAACCTCAAATTCAAGATACTCCAACGGATACGTTTCCATCAACCGCTTCGTCTGTGAAAAATCGAGAACTCTTCGCCCACCACTTACACCACTGCGCTTGATATAACGAAACATCTCCCGCACCGAATCAAACTCTAACGTAGTGTGAAGCACTTCAAAACGGGCATCCAAATGTTTCTCGGCAATCGCCATCACTTCATCACTACTTCGGAGCAACGGAGTGACTCCCGCGCACTCATGTAAGGTTTTAAAGGTGCCCGCAGTGAAGATCGCCAATGACATCGGGGTGTTAAGGGAAGCGAGAGACTCCATAACACGATCCAAATCCTCCGCCCACTGCAACGCGGAAGCAGAGTAAATGCGATCAAAGTGCTCATTACCCAGTCTCTCAAACAATGCGGGGTCGTTGAAATCTCCCAAGATCAACTCGACATTCGGGGATATGGGATGATGGGAAAGCATAGAATCAGAAAAATCGACTCCGACAAAACGCTCAATTTCCCAATCGATCAACGAGAAGAGGGTTCCGTTTCCGCATCCCAAATCTAAAATACGTTTTGGTTGGTCAAGGGTAGAAGCAATCAGTTTATCCGCGACGAGACGCTGAATGACATTACGACTTCCATACTCTGCGGCGTAGCGGGAAAACTCATGGCACGCATTACTCATCGGCGGTTAATGACCAATGCGATGATAAAGATGAGCAACAAACACAAAACAATCGCTGCACCGCTCGGCAACGAAAAGAGATACGATGCACTCAAGCCGATCACTACCGAAACCAATGCAATCGCCATAGAGAGGAGGGTTGTCGGATAAAACCCCATCCCAAATCGGATTGCGGCGACGGGAGGGATCACCATCAATGCCCCGATCAAAAGGGTTCCGACCACCCGAATCGAGAGGGCGATAATGACGGCGATAACACTCACGAGCATGAAGTTAAGGAGGGTGACACGAATACCCCCCGCACGGGCAACATCTTCATCGAACGCAATAAAATAAAGCTCTTTGAAAAAGGTAATCAAGAGTGCCATCGCGATAGAGCCTGCAATCCCCATCACCCACAAATCTTGCGTACTGACCGAGAGGATAGAGCCGAAAAGATAGCTAAAGAGCGAGGCATTAAACGACCCTGCCAGCGAGACGATCACGATCGCGAGAGCGAGGGAGCCTGAGAGGAAAATCGCGAGTACCGAATCGGAGTACATCCCGTGAACACTGCGCAAATACTCGATCAGCCATGAGGCGACCAATGAGGCTAACACCGCCATCCACAACGGACTCATCCCAAGGAGTAATCCCACCGCGACACCGACGAGTGAGACGTGGGCTAATGTCTCACTGAGAAGGGAGTAGCGGCGAAGGACGATAAACGAACCGCTGAGCGACGCGAGGATCGCAATCATCAACCCTGCGACAAAAGCGCGTTGCATAAACGGATACTGTAACATCTCTATCATTTCGGCATCCTAGTGGTTATGACATATAACATGGGCAGGCGTTCCATAGAGTCGGCTCATCTCGTCACATCGGATCATTTCGGCAGGATTTTGGGAAACCAATACACTTTGATTGACAAATAAAACGCGGGTAATATCCTCGGCAATCACCCCGACATCGTGAGTGATAAAGAGGATAGAGAGTTTTTTAGTACGGTTGAGGGTACGAAGTAGCTCATAAAAACGGTGCTGTGATTCAACATCGACCCCTGTGTTAGGTTCATCGACGATCAAAACATCAGGGTTAGAGGCGAGAGCACGGGCAATCATCACCCGCTGACGCTGACCGCCGGAGAGGTTTCCGATAAGGCGATCCGATAAATCAGAGACTCCCATCAGCTCCATCGCCTCCGCAATCGCAGCTTTATCTTCGGCGGATTCAAATCCGAAAATCCCCCGTTTGGCATAGCGTCCCATCCCCACTACTTCGCGTACAGTCGCGGGAAATGAACTATCCACAAGGGCGGAGCGTTGAGGGACATAACCGATACGGTTCCAATCGCGAAAACGATTTTGAGGCGTACCAAAAAGTTTTATCTCTCCCGATGTCGGTTTTTCAAGACCCAATAAAAGGCGAACAAGGGTCGTTTTTCCACCACCGTTGGGCCCGATGATAGCGCAATATTCCCCTGGTAAAATTTTAAACGTTGAATCTTTGAGGACCAAATTCCCCTGCCGTTCAAAGTTGAGGTGGTTCACTTCAAAAAGGCTAGGGGAAAATTTCAACGGCACTCCATCGCTTCTCGTAATTTTTTCAGGTTCTCCCGCATGATGGAGAGATAGGTTTGATGTGATTTTAACTCATCTTCGCTAATATTTTCAAGCGGTTGAAGCGGTACTGCACGAGCACCTGTCTCACGGGCAATCGTTTGGGAGACATTATCGTTGATTAGCTCTTCAAAAAAGATTGTTTTCATCCCGTGTTCTTTGATTAATTCGACAATATGTGAAACCGTTTGTGCGCTCGGTTGTTCATCCGAAGAGAGTCCGATGACCGACACATTTTCGAGTTTATTGGCATGGGTGAGATAACCGAATGCGTCGTGGTTGGAAATCAAGGTACGATTTTTACACTCAGCTAAGCCTGTAGTATATTCTGACTTTAGTTTTTCAAGTTCAGCAATATAGGTAGCGGCATTTTTATGAAATTGTTCCGCTTTTATGGGAGCTAACTTGGAGAACTCACCATCCAGCGTCTGCGTCATTTTAATCATATTATCAATATCGAGCCAATAGTGAGGGTCATACATTCCGTGGTGGTGAGTATGTTCGTCATCAGAAGCCTCATCATGATGTTCCTCTCCCCCTTTTTCCAAAGCAACATGTTGGCTCATATCGAGAATCTGTATTGTTTTTGGAAGGGTATTTTTTAGACCCTCTGCCCATGTCTCGAATCCTGCACCGTTATAGACGAATAGTACTGATTTAGAAAGTTCAGCTACTTGTGTCGGGTTAGGTGAAAACATATGAGCATCGCTCCCAAGTGGAACGATAGTGTGAAGATCAATCGCATCACCCGCTACCGCATGTGCCGCTTCCAAAAGAGAAAATGTACTCACGGATACCACCGGTTTTGTCTCTTTCGATGTCGGTATCGGCTGAAGCTTCGGAGAAAAAAATGTCATCCCTATGAAGATTGCGGCAATCACACCGCCAAAAACTATCAGTCGTCTTGTATCCATAATTCAGGTTCCTTTTGTTGATATTAAACACGAAAATGAATTTATCCGTTTTCGAGAATTTTAGGTGGATTTTTAATGAATTTCAGCTAGCATTCTAATGCAACCAAGTTGCAATAAACCTTAAATTTAAGAAGTATTATCAATATGGATCTCACTGAAAAAATCCACCTTAGCGGTTTACGTCTCACACAACCCCGACAAAAAATACTCACTATTTTATCCCATCAATCTCAACCTATCTGTTTTGAAGAGTACTCTCTTCTCGATCCCACATTGGATAAATCGACGTTTTATCGTAATATGCAAACCTTTGAAACAGCCAATATTATACAAGGGATTGAATCGGATGAAGGGCGCCGCTATTTTGAGCTCGCGGATACACTTCACCCTCACTTCGTTTGCCAACAGTGTCATACAATTAGCTGTTTAGAACCGATACCCGCACCTGTACTAAACGGCTATCAAATCAATTCAATCACCTACAAAGGGAACTGTCCTCAATGCTCCGAATCCTAGTCATCCTCTCCACATGGTTCTCTCTTAGCTGGGGATGTCTCGCGTGTAGCTATGGTGATATCAAAGTACTTACCCACCTTTATCTAAACATCTCCAACAACACCCTCACCTCTATCGACGTAGAGTGGACACTCGATCCGATGTTTTCCCAAATGGTTTTAGGTGATTTCGACCTCAATCGTAACGGACAATTTGAAACATCCGAAAAATATGAGGTCTATAAAGCCATCGAACAAATGAATGAATTTGGATTTTTTATCCGTCCCACCCTCAATAACCATAAAATTTGGCTCAAGGAACTCAAAAATTTTACCGTTCGCCAAGAGAGGGGATTGGTGATTTATAGATTTACCATCCCCACCAACGAAAAAATAAACCAAATCCTCAATCTCTCCATCACCTATGATAAAAATGCCGCCTTTAACAACGGAATTATTTATCATCTCAACGATAAAAATGTTTACCTTATCCCTCCAAAATCTGCACAACTTACGACCACATTGCTTGTGCCAAAAGTACCCCAAGGAAATGATGGGACACTTAACATTACCCTCAAACCCAACACGCTCGCCCTCGCATCACCCTTAGGGGGAAATATCCAAAATCGGGCAAATCAGGGGGGATTTAGCCGAAGCCTCCGTACCATCACCGAAAAAATTCACGCTGCCCTCGTCGAAGCGCAAGAGCACCCGAGCTTTGCCAGTATCGGTGCAATACTCCTTTTTTCACTCCTCTATGGCATCCTCCACGCGGCAGGTCCCGGACATGGAAAAACCCTCGTGGCGAGCTATTTTAGCACCAATGAGCGGAGTTATGGACGGGGGATAAGTGTGGCTTTGCTTATCGCACTTACCCATGTCATCAGCGCCTTTGTTATTACACTGATTTTATACGGATTTGTCCACACGATGTTTTCCCAAACTATCACCAATGTATCGCTCTATATGACCAAATTTAGTGGTATTATCATCGTAGGAATCGCATTCTATCTTGCTCGTCAAAAATGGAACTACTACCGATCTAAATCCAAAGCCATGAGTTTTAGTTCAACCCCTCCCCATATTAGCAGTTGTGGTTGCCATAGCTGTAAAACCACCTCAAATTCCACCGATTTGATGCTCATATTGGGTGCGGGAATCGTCCCCTGCCCCGGAACAATCGTCGTATTCTTATTTACCCTCTCAATGGGGATGTATATGTTAGGAGCACTCAGTGCCATCGTAATGAGTTTAGGAATGGGGTTTACCATCGCCATCACAGCGACACTGGGGAGTGCATTACGACGCAAAAGCAGTTCTAGAGGAGAGAGGGCGCTTAAAATTATTGATATTTTAGGGGTGAGTATTATGTTGTTAGCAGGGATATTTTTGGTCTTGGCTTAACCAAAATAGGCAATGTAATACGCCACAAAGGAGACCATAATCGCAAAGAAAAAGGCTAGTTTCTTCTTTTCAGAACATTTCTTACACATCATAACCCCTTATTTATAATTTCAGTAAAAGGCGATTTTAACACAAATACTCTTCATAAGAGTCTTATTTACTCTATGGTATAATCGCGAACTTTTTTAACACCCTAAGGATAACTATGACTGGCATTTTGCTCATCGTACAAATCGTACTCGTGGTGATGATCGTCATCGCCGTACTCTTACAAAAAAGCTCTAGCATCGGGCTTGGCGCATACAGCGGTTCTAATGATTCGGTTTTCGGAGCCAAAGGACCTGCGAGTTTTTTAACCAAGATCACTTTTGCTCTTGGCTTTGTATTTGTGGTTAATACCATCGCATTGGGCTATTTTTACGCTCAACAAAAAAACAGTTCGGTTGTCGACGATATGATCGATAAAAATGATGTTAAAGCTCCTAGTATTAACATCGTCAATGATACCAACACTACCAAGTAAGGAGAAATCATGCTTAACGAAGTTTACACTTTTTGTGAAGAGAAAATGCAAGGCTCAGCCGATCACTTGCTCGTCAACTTTCGTACATTACGTACCGGTCGTGTAACCACCAAAATTTTAGATAACGTTCGCGTCGATAACTACGGTTCACTCACCCCAATCGATCAAGCGGCAAGCGTCCTCGCGACCGATGCAACAACGATTACCATCTCTCCGTGGGATAAATCAATGCTTAATGTCATCGAAAAAGCGATTATGAAAGCCGATATCGGGGTTAATCCAAACAACAACGGAACAGAGATCAAACTTTTCTTCCCTCCAATGACGGTAGACCAACGTCAAGAGACGGCGAAAAAAGCCAAAGGGATGGCAGAAGATGCCAAAGTAGCAATCCGCAATGATCGCAAAAAAGCCAATGACAAAATCAAAGTGCTCGAAAAAGATAAATTGGTAACCGCCGATGAGTCAAAAGGGGCACAAGATAAAGTGCAAAAAATCACCGATAAATTTATCACTAAAATCGAAGAATTGCTCAAAGCTAAAGAGCAAGATATCTTGACGGTATAACTACGATGGATATTAAACAAATATACCTCGATGCGAGCGCGATGCTCGAGGGGCATTTTAAACTCAGCTCCGGCAATCACTCTGCCTATTATCTCCAATCGGCAAAAGTGTTGGAACAACCTCGCATCGCAAAACTTCTTGCCGATGCATTAGCGGTAAATATCCAAGAGAGCGGTTTGGAAATCGATACCGTTTGTGCTCCTGCACTCGGCGGTTTGATTGCCGGTTTTGCCCTCGCAACCGCGCTCGATAAACGCTCGATTTTTGCCGAACGGGTTAATGGTGAGATGCAAATTCGTCGCGGGTTTGAGATTAGTGCGGGTGAGCGTGTCCTCATCTGTGAAGATATCATCACCACCGGCGGCTCGGCTATGGAAGCGGCAAAGGCTATCGAAGCTCTCGGCGGTATCGTCGTCGGTTTTGCGGCACTCGCTAACCGTGGATTTTGTAAACGTGAGGGGTCTGCATTAGAGCGTAAAGTAAATTGTGCTCTTCCTAGTGACAAACCTCTTTTTGCCCTCGCTGATTTTGATTTCGAAATGTATGCACCGGAAAATTGTCCGTTGTGTAAAGATGGCTCTGAGGCAATCAAACCAGGATCACGAGGAAATTAATGTCGGAGAAGTTCAAACTCGATATGGCGCATCTGCAAAAAGTGCAACGCACCATCCGTAAATCGGGAAATATTTTCCCCAACGAAACAGCACTTATCGAAACGCTTGAAGATTTAATCATTAAAGCCCAAGACGATACGTCACTTAATACCTACTACTCTATGGCTCAGTATCTCAAACAACGAGTCAAAGAGCTCCGTAGCCATCTCGATGCTCCACTCCAAGAGATTGAAGAGGCGTATCTCGATCTCGATTGGTCAATCAACTATCTCCAATGGCTCGTCACCGAACAGCCGAAAAAAGATTAAATTTTCTCTTTTATATCACAATAAAGTGCTTCACACACCAGTTTAGCCGCCACCTCTTTTTTCCCATCGACGGTGACGCTAATCGGGAGACCTCGCAACTCCCGTTTCTCTTCCAAACTCACCACTTTGACCACCACTTTGACATGGGGTGCATAGGTCAAGATTGATTCACAAACCAACCGTTTTTTAGCACTGTTATCGAGGGTTACGATAACACTTACCGCATCTTCGGTATGAAGTTTTTGGAGGATTGCTGTTTTCGACATATCTCCATAATAGGCTTTTTCACCATCCGCTAACGCCTCTTGGACATGTTTGTAACTGTTATCGATAATAACGTACGTTACCCCCTCGGCATGCAACGCTTTGACAACAAATTTTCCCACTACTCCGTATCCGCAGACAATCACATGGTTATTGTGCACCCCTAACGTGCTAAAATCCTCAGTCATACCCGGTTCGGTAAAAAATATCCCCGCAATCGAAGCAATTTTCGAGAGGATAAAAGGGGTAAAAATAATCGAGAGGACAACCACCAAGACAAGCAATTGATTGAGATCCTCATCGAGTATCTTGGCATTTCCCGCCAAAGCAAAAATCGCAAACGAAAATTCCCCCACTTGAGAGAGGGCAATGGCGGTTTTAAATGCCACCTTCGCTTTCGAATAAATCCGAACCACCCCAAATAGCACCACCGCTTTGATAACCAAAATAGCAACCAATATCCCCATAATTTCGGCAACATGGTGAACAAAAAACGTCAAATCAATCTTCATCCCTACGGTAACAAAAAATGTCCCCAGTAGAAGATCTTTAAACGGTGCGATATCGGCTTCGACTTTGTGATGATACTGGGTTTCGGCGATAATCATCCCTGCAATAAATGCCCCCAATGAATAGGTAAAACCAAAGGCGTGAACTAAGAGCGATGCACCGACGACGATGAGTAGAACAGATCCCATAAAGAGTTCATCGACGTTCGAGCTAGAGGAGAAATGGAGCAACCATGCCATCACCCGCTTGCCCACAACAAACAAAAGCCCTACAATCACCACAGCACTCAGGGTTGTTTGGAGCAATACAGCGGCGATATTTTCAGAACCGTTACTCAAAAACCCGATTAACAATAAAATAGGGATAACGGCGATATCTTGATAGATTAAAATCCCCATAGAGCGCTGCCCATAAGGTCTTGTTATCTCTTTCGTCGCTTTGAGCTGAGTCAAAACAACGGCGGTAGAAGAGAGGGCAAGCGACATCGAGACAATCAGTGAGGTGGCAAAATCGAGGTGAAATACCCAAAACGAAGCGATAAAAAAAACGATTGCGGTGAGGGTCGTTTGCAAAAAACCGTTAAAAAAGACATCGGTTTTCATCGTTGCCAAACGGCGTAGTGAAACCTCTAATCCGATTGTAAACATTAAAAAAACGACACCGAATTCGGCAATCATCTCCAAGGTATGATTATCAACCATATGGTGCAAATCAAACCCGTACGCAACTACCGTACCGGTCATAATATAGCCGATTATAGGGGAGACACCGAACCGTTTTAAAATAAGATTAACAACGATTGAGATCCCCAATGCAACTGTTAAATAATAAAGTCCAGATTCCACGATTATCCTTTTATAAGTGTTAACAGTATATAATGTCCTACTTAAAAATTCACCGATACCACTAAGGAATTCAATCATGACAAAATATATATTTGTAACAGGTGGAGTACTCAGTTCTCTCGGAAAAGGGATTACCGCTGCGAGTATCGGTGCGCTTCTGAAGCACTCAGGTATCAAAGTAGGGATGCTCAAAATCGATCCTTATATCAACGTCGATCCCGGAACGATGAGTCCGTTAGAGCACGGTGAAGTATTCGTCACCAAAGACGGTGCGGAAACCGATCTCGACATCGGGAACTATGAGCGTTTTTTAAATGACTCTTTTTTGCGTACCAGCAACTTCACGACAGGGCAAGTGTACAGCTCCGTTATCGAGCGTGAACGTACCGGAGGCTACCTCGGACAAACCATCCAAGTTGTCCCTCACATCGTCGGCGAAATCGTTGATCGTATCAAAAAAGCGGGTGAAGGGCACGATATTCTCGTTGTCGAACTCGGTGGAACCGTCGGAGATATCGAAGGATTGCCGTTTATGGAAGCGATCCGCACCATGAAGCACGATGATGAAGTAGAGGGGACATTTTTTATCCACGTTACCCTCATCCCTTTCATCAAAGCAGCAGGGGAGCACAAAAGTAAACCAACTCAACACTCCGTCCAAGAGCTTCGCCGTATCGGTATCACTCCTCAGATGATTATCGCCCGTAGTGAAGAAAAACTCCCAAAAACGTTTAAAAAGAAACTTGCCCTCGCGTGTGACGTAAGCTCGGATAGTATCATCGAGGCGATGGATGAGCAAACCATTTATGCCGTTCCTCTCAGCTTTTTACAACAAAATATCCTCGCCCCTATCGCGAAAGAGTTAGGGCTTGGGGAGCTCAAACCCGATATGGAACAATGGGATTCACTGGTCAAAAAAATCGTCTCCCCGAAACATCTCGTCACCATCGGTTTCGTCGGAAAATATTTGGAGCTCAAAGAGTCGTATAAATCGCTCATCGAAGCCCTTATCCACTCAGGAGGTCACCTCGATACCCGCGTGGCAATCAACTGGATTGACAGCGAAAAGATTGAGGTTCAAGGGGCAGAAGCACTCTTGAGCGATTGTGATTCTATCCTCGTTGCGGGCGGTTTCGGTAATCGTGGGGTTGAGGGTAAAATCCAAGCAATCCGCTACGCCCGTGAAAACAACCTCCCGTATTTGGGAATCTGTTTGGGGATGCAGCTCTCTATCGTCGAATATGCCCGTAATGTCTTGGGTTACGCCGATGCCAACTCTATCGAGTTTAACCCGACGACAACCCATCCGATGATTTACCTCATCGACAACTTTATCGACCAATCAGGCTCACAACAACTCCGAACTCACCACTCACCTATGGGGGGAACGCTCCGTTTGGGTGAATATCCGTGTGAAACCAAAGAGGGTTCAAACCTCCGAGCGGCGTACAACGGGGAGAAACTGATTCATGAGCGTCACCGCCACCGTTATGAAGCCAACCCAATCTATCGTGAAGCGTTAGAAAAGGCGGGGATGATGATTACGGGTGAGTCCAACGGTCTCATCGAAGCGGTCGAAATCCCGAACCATCCATGGTTTTTAGGGGTACAATTTCACCCTGAATTCACCTCTCATCTCCAAAGCCCGAACCCTTCTATCCTCGCATTTGTGAAGGCGACTTTTGAGCACAATACCACTGCCTGAGGCTCCCCTTTTAGATACGCACATGCTCGAAGCGTATCTTCGTAGCCGTTTTGCGTGTGAGAGTGAAAAACTCTCCGATATTCCCCACCCCTCACAACTCAAAGATGCCCTCAAAGGGGCTAAAAGAATCGCCGATGCCATCCGTCGCAAGGAAAGAATCGCCCTTGTCGGGGATTATGATGTGGATGGTGTCACCTCAACCGCCATCGTAAAGCGCTTTTTTCACCTCATCAATGCTCCACTGTTTGCCACTATCCCCAACCGCTTTAGCGACGGATACGGTGTTTCGCGTAGTGTACTTGAACGAATCGATGCCGATGTCATTTTTACCGTTGATAATGGGATTAATGCCATCGAAGCTGCCGAAGTATGTCGTGCACGAGGGATTGATCTCATCATCACCGATCACCATACCCCATCTGAGCTCCTCCCAGACGCCTACGCCATCATCAACCCCAAACAACACGATTGCCCCTACCCTCTCAAAGAGATTTGCGGTGCACAGGTTGCATGGCTATTGATGGCCCTTCTCAAAGCCGAACTAAACCTCGATGTTGATATGCGCCAATTTTTCCCCTATCTCGCACTCGCTATCGTTGCCGATGTGATGCCTCTCACAGGGGCTAATCGCTCCATCGTCAAAGCGGGGTTAGAGATGATGAGCACCTCCCCCATTCCAGCATTCGTCATCATTCGAGACGTACTCAACAAATCGCGCATATCTTCAGAGGATATCGGTTTTCAGATTGCCCCGAGACTAAACTCAGCAGGACGGCTCGAAGATGCCTCTATCGCACTCGAATTTTTAAGCGCCGATACCACCCAGAAGGCTTATCATCAGTTTGAACTCCTCACCTCACTCAATGCAATGCGCAAGGAAATCGAGGCCGACACCACCACTAAGGCAATGCTGGAGGTAAACCCCGAGGATTCCATTATCGTCGTCGCCGGTGAGGGGTGGAATGAGGGGGTTGTGGGGATTGTCGCCTCACGACTCGTCAACCATTTTCAAAAGCCCGCCATTGTCCTCAGCATCCATAACGGTATCGCCAAAGGCTCAGGTCGCAGTATCGGCAATGTCGATCTCTATAGCCTCATCAAATCCCAAGAAGAGCATCTCCAAAAATTCGGAGGTCACAAAATGGCGGCGGGATTATCGATGAGTGAATCGGCGGTAGAAGCGTTTCGACTGGGGATTAACACGGCGGGTAGAGCAATCGATTCTGCCGATTTTATCCCAAAAAGCGATATTATCGGAGAGCTTGCCGCTGAATCCATCACCCCTGATTTACTCCATCTGCTGGAGAGATTTGAACCCTATGGCGAGGGGAACCCCAGACCGCGATTTCTTTTACGCTCTGCACACGTTAGTGAAGTCAAACTTTTCGGTAGCGATAAATCCCATAGCAGGCTCTCCCTTCGCCCCAACCCGCTTCATCCCCAAACATTGGAGTTTATCGCGTTTCGACGTATCCTAGAGTGTCCCGAATCCAAAACCCTCAGTTGTAGCTACACGGTCAATAAAAATGAGTTTAATGGTAAAGTATCAATGCAATTATTAATTGAGAGGTTGTTTTAGATGGATACGTTTTTTATCGAATTTCGCGACCCCCTCTTTAGCGTTCTCCTCTTTTTTCTCCTCTTATTCCTCCTCTCCTTTATCAGCTACTGGTGGGGACGACGCAAAAGCGTTACTGAGGGGAAAGATTTGGAGAGCTTTTTAGGGCAATTTAGCGAGGGTGAATCCACCGCAAGCTTCACCTCCGAAGTGCACCACAACACCACCACCAACGAAACATGGCTTCTCCTCGCCCAAGGGTTCGAGCATCAGGGGAACTATGAAAAAAGTATCGAGATTTACCTCGCCCTCCTCAGTAAAAAAAGTGATAAAATCGTCGAAAAAGAGGTGTTGCTCAAACTCGGACGGGGCTATTTCAAAGCGGGGTTTTTGGAGCGTTCACGCCAAAGCTTTCTCCAAATCCTCCAAAACCACCCCCGCACTCCGGCGGCACTTCACCATCTCATCTTAATCTACGAACAGCTCCAACAATGGGACAAAGCACTCGAAGTGATGGAATCGTTAAACGAACTCCAAGGGGAGATAGGATGCGAACAACTCTACCTCGAAGCACGCCAAATCCTCTCCAACCCAAAAGCCTCCGTCGATGAAAAAACAACCTTTTTGATAAATCTCTACACCCAACACGCCAAACTGGGATATCTCGTCTTCGAATACCTCTTTACCTACGCCCCGAAACTTGCTTGGAGCCATTTTGACCCCTCCCTCTCACCCCGACTCGCCGATATTTTATGGAGATTATCTCCGGAGAATCTTGATTTGGATATAATTTCACGCAACAGTTTTTTACGGGAACTTTTTAGTGCCAAAGGGGTGTGCGATTTTTCAACCTCAAGCAATATTTTTGAGCTTGACACCCTCATAAGCCTCCATAAATGCGGACATTCAAAAGCAACATTGCAATTTGAATACGTCTGTAACAGCTGTCATCACCTCTCGTTTTTTCCATTTCACCGTTGCGGTAACTGCGGTGCGATTGATTCGATTGAGAGTACCATGAGCCTCACAAAGGAGCGATTTGAAGACCATAACTCTTTTCAGTGACGGTTCAGCCCTAGGAAACCCAGGACCGGGGGGATATGGGGCGATTTTACGATTCGGCGAGATAGAGAAAATCGTCTCCGGCGGTGAAGTTCATACGACCAACAATCGGATGGAGCTTTTAGGGGTTATCGAGGGATTACGCGCCCTCAAAGAGCCCTGCGATGTGACGATTATCTCCGATTCTAGCTACGTTATCCGTGGGATTAACGAGTGGCTAGAGGGGTGGGTAAAACGAAACTTCGCCAAAGTCAAAAACCCCGACTTGTGGAGCGAGTACCTCATCGTCTCCAAACCCCACCGCATCAAAGGGGTTTGGGTACGGGGGCATAACGGTCATCCGGAAAATGAGCGGTGCGACCAAATCGCCCGTGACGAGGCGGAGAAATTTAAAAATGGATTGCTCTAATTTTTCCGTCACATTCATGAAGCAGAAGTAAATGGATTGCTCTATAAAAGCACGCAAGCGTGCTCGGGCTCTCTGCCGAAGAGAATTCAGCGTTAGCGTAGCCAATCGGGACTTTGTTCCGATGGCGTATTAAAATTACTAAAAGGAATTTTATTTAAATGAACGATTTACAAACCCTACAACAACGACTAGGGTACCAATTCCATAATACGAAGCTCCTTATTGAAGCGCTGACGCACAAAAGCCATAAACAGCCCTACAATAATGAGCGACTCGAATTTTTGGGTGATGCGGTACTCGATCTCGTCGTCGGCGAATACCTCTACAAAAAGTTTCCCAAATTTGACGAGGGTGACCTCTCCAAAATGCGCGCCTCTTTGGTCAACGAAGATGGATTTACCCTTTTGGCTAACCATCTCCATTTGGGTGAGTATATTTTCCTCTCAAATGCCGAAGAGAACAACAACGGGCGAAACAAAAGCTCGCTCTTAGCCAACGCTTTCGAAGCGGTGATGGGGGCGATTTATCTCGAATCAGGATTAGAGACCGTCCGCAATATCACCGTCGAATTTCTCGAACTTGTCCACGAAGATATTTCGCTCAACTCATTGTTTAAAGATTATAAAACCTCTCTCCAAGAGCTCACCCAAGCCCATTTCGGCATCACCCCCGATTATCAACTTATCGCCTCTCACGGACCTGACCATAAAAAAGAGTTTGAAGTTGCCGCCTTTATCGACGGTAAACGGTACGCTTCCGCATTGGGGAAAAGTAAAAAACAAGCGCAACAAGAGGCTGCAAAAATTGCCCTCGACATCCTCTCAAAGGAACTTAAATGAAATATTTAGTTATTCAATAATTTTTCTGTATAGTTGTTCATTTTAAATGGAAGAAAAGGAGGCTTTATGATAGTAGGTATGTTTCTCAAAAATTATAAAGTATACAAAGGTTTAAGATATATACCGATTACAAAGGGCTATAAATTCTCTGCAATTATTGGAGATAATGGAATTGGTAAAAGCTCAATTCTTGAGGCTTTGGATACTTTCTTTAATGACCGACCATGGAATATCAATAAAGAATCTTCATCACGACACGGAACAACCGATACTCATACTCCTCATATTTCAATTATATTTCTAATTGAAAAAAATAAGTTTAAGACTACCGAGAAAAACTATCCAAATATTGAAACAATTAGTAATTATTTATGGTCTTTAGAAGAAAAATATTTTAGAGATGAAGCAAAAGAGTTTATTAAAATAAAAAATGAAATATTGCAATTCAAAGATACTCACTTTCTAGTTATTACAGGAAAACAATATGGTGCTAATGAAAATGAAGTTCATTTTAGTACCCTTGATAAAAAAATAAGAGAACTTTTTAAAAATATTCCAGAAGAAACTATCCCTTCAACTAGCAAAAATACAGACGAGGATACATCTACATTAGCAGAAGAAAAAGAATTTAAATCAAAATTTAAGGATTTTAATTCCTATATCAAAGAAAAATATTCTTATATATATATCCCAGTTGAAATTGATATCAAAGAATTTACAAAGCTTGAAACGACTGATATGCAAAAACTAATGGGTCAAGACATCAAAAAAGTAATTCGTGAAGCTGTTGGAGATGGTGAACTACAAAAAATTAATACATCGCTTAATACATTTGTAGAAAATATTGAAAAGGCCTTAACAAAATATAAATATAAAAGTAAAGCCGGTCGAATCAACATAAGTCCAGCAGAAATTGTAAATAAAATTATTGAATTATTTTTTTCTATACGAACCTTACATAAAGAACAAAACCAAAATTTACTCTCAGTAGAATTATTAAGTGCAGGCGAAAAAAGACAAGCAGTTTTGGACATAGCTGAAGCATTTTTAACAGCACAAATTGGTAAATTTGACCGAGAAATCATAATAGGTATAGATGAACCGGAAGCTTCACTAAATGTAGCAAAATGCTATGAACAATTTGAAAAACTTCTTAATTTAGCAACTAATAATAATCAAATTCTACTTACTACACATTGGTATGGATTTTTACCAATTATTTCAAAAGGAACTGCACATTTTATAACAAATTCTAAAATCACTTCTTTTAATCTATTCAATTATAGAGAAGCTTTAAAACACATGACACAAAACAGAAAAGAGCTCCCTGATGATATCAACTTAAAAAGTTTAAATGATTTAATACAATCAATCGTTTCTTCTGTAAAATCTGAGGATCCATATAATTGGTTAATATGTGAAGGAAGTTCAGAAAAAATATATTTTGAACATTATTTATCAAATGAAATTAAAAATAATAAACTACGTATTTTACCTGTAGGTGGAGCACCAGAAGTTAAAAGAATTTTTGAATATTTAGAGTTGCCCCTTAAAGAAAAAGAAAAAGCAATCAAAGGTAAAATCTTGTGTCTTATAGATACAGATAAACAAAGAATTGATTTTGAAGCAAAAGAGTATGATCATTTAAAAGCCAGAAGATTATTAAACACAAATAAAATTATTGAATTGGTTGCTGTAACAAATAAAACACACACACCACCCACAGAAATAGAAGATTGTTTAGACCCTATAATATTTTTAGAAACCTTAAAAAAATTTCAAGATACTGATATCAAAACTATTTTAAATGATACTAATAACATAGACACTTCAGCAACAAATTCATATTATTGTTTAAATCTCAGAGAAAGTGACAAAGATAAAATCAAAAACTTTTTCGATCAAAACGATGGATATCGAAAAATTGAATTTGCAAATAAATATGTTGAAGTTGCAAAAGAATTAAATCATACGAATACAATGCTTACTGATTATATAAAAAATATATTCCAATAATAAAATTAATAAAGGATAACATAATATGAACCGCTTCGGAGAACGTTTTTGCATTAGCACTTTTGGTGAATCCCACGGCAAAGCTATCGGATGTATGCTCGATGGTGTCCCTGCGGGGCTAGCAATCGATGAGGCATATATTCAAAGCGAATTAGACCGCCGTAAACCGGGACAAAACGAGTTTGCAACTGCGCGCAAAGAAGACGATAAAGTCGAAATCCTTAGCGGTGTATTCGAAGGTCTCAGCACCGGAACTTCCATCATGATGGTGATTTATAATACCGACCAAAAAAGCGGTGATTACTCCAACGTCAAAGATATTTTCCGCCCAGGCCACGCTGATTTTACCTATTTTCATAAATACGGATTACGCGATTATCGCGGAGGTGGTCGCTCAAGTGCCCGCGAAACAGCCGCGCGGGTTGCGGGGGGTGCGGTAGCCAAACTGATGCTCAAAATATTGGGAATCGACTTTGCCAGCGGTATCAGTGCCATACACGGTATCGAATCACAAAATTTAAACTTTGAGTATCCGAAAAACAGCCCTATCTATGCCCTCGACCCTTCCGTCGAAGAGGCTCAAAAAGCGGCTATTTTGGAGGCAAAAAACGCTCATGATTCGGTCGGCGGTGTTGCGACGGTAAAAATCAGCGGACTCCCTATCGGACTCGGTGAGGGGCTTTATTACAAACTCGATGCGGTGTTAGCCTCAGCGATGATGGGTATTAATGCGGTAAAAGCGGTCGAAATCGGCGAGGGGATTCACAGTGCGGAGCTTCTCGCGAGCGAAAACAACGACTCCATCACACCCAACGGCTTTAAAACCAACCACTCTGGGGGGATTTTAGGGGGTATGAGCAACGGGGATGATGTGCTATTACGCGTTCATTTCAAACCAACCCCTTCAATCTTTATCGAGCAAGAGAGTACGAACACCGATAACGAAAGTGTTAGCGTCTCCCTCAAAGGGCGACATGATCCGTGCGTCGCCGTACGCGGGTCAGTTGTTGCCGAATCGATGGCGGCGCTCGTATGTGCTGATATGGTATTACTCAATATGGGACGCACGATGAGTGGGTTACAGGGATATTACAAGTAATCATTTCTATAAGTTCCCCGTCATTCCCGCTAAGGCGGGCATTGTGCCCCCTGCGGGTGAATCCAGCTTTATTTTAGTGGGGGATGGATTCCCGCCTTCGCGGGAATGACGAAATAGCTATTATCTCCCATTAAGAAACTTTCCACTACCATAGGAAATCTTTTCCAAGGATTTGCTTGTGAGTGATACTCAAAAATGCTACCTACTTGATACCTCCGTTATCCTCGATGATCCCACCAACATTTTACGAATCAGCCAAGAGAATGCCAACGCTGTCGTTATCACCAATATCGTCTTAGCCGAACTTAACAGTAAAAAAGACGACATACGCTCCGAAGCGGGCTATATGGCACGTGAATTCTTTCGCCTTGCCGATGTCGCTTTCGGTGAACCCATCGCCGCCATAGAGCTTCCCGAATGTATTTTAGAGACCCTCGATACGGCTCAATGCAAAGAGGATCGCTATTATCGGCTCGATCTCAAATATGACCGTTCACTGCACGGAGGTGAAGAGACTCTTATCGAGCTTATCATCATCCATCGTGAACACTACCGTATCTCCTCCTCATTTACTGAGCCAAAAGGGATAAATGATGCCAAAATCGGCGAAATTGCCGATGATTATGATCTCACCCTCCTCACGAACGACATGTCGTTTCGGATTGCCTCAGAAATTCGCGGTATCCCTACCGAGAGCATCCGCAACAGCAGTGTCGAGTCCCCTGAATCAATCGATTTTAACTATACCTACACCTATACCGAAACCCCTGAATTTCCTACCGATATGGAGCATCACAACTTCAATCAGCTCACCTTTATCCAACAAGCCCTTAGCAGTACCAACGAAACTTACGAGACAGGGATTCAGCGTCACGCGTTTAGCGTCAATAACAACCTAGAGTGGTGTGATTTCGACCGCCGATTCGGTGAACACTTCGATGATGACTTAGTTCGACCGCTCAATCTGGAACAAAAGTTTTATTACTCCATGATGACCCATCCCCAAAACTACGTCACCGTGGTTGCTGGGTCTACCGGTTCGGGGAAAACACTCGTAGCGTTGCAAGCGGGATTAGAGCTGGTGAGCGAGGGGATTGTCGAGGGGATTGTTTATGCTCGTAACACCGTCACCTCCAACGACCAACAAGCCGAACTCGGATTTCGAAAAGGGGACGAAGAGCAAAAACTGGGTTATTTCATGTATCCCCTCTACTCTGCCATCAACTTTACTATTGAACACCAAAGTAAACGCTCCATCGATGCACGGGTCGAATATACTGGAAATACCAACTCCGTCAAACGGGAAAATGCAACCGAAACCTTTATGAAAAAATACAACATCGAAGTGATGGATATCGCCCACATGCGGGGAACAACAATCTCACGCAAATTCGTCATCATCGATGAGGCGCAAAATATGACCAATGCCACCCTCAAACTTATCGGTACGCGGATGGGTGATGAAACCCGCCTCGTCGTGATGGGAGATCCGGGGCAAATTGACCATCCGTTCCTCTCAAAACGTCGAAATGCCCTTGTGACATTGCTCAACAAAGCACAACACAGTAATTTTATCGGCGGCATTCAACTGCGCCACACCATCCGTAGTAATGTTGCCGATTGGTTTGATAAGAATTTTTAGGGGTTACTGTGGACGATTTTTTACTCTATTCAATCGAATCGTTCCCTCCTCTAAGAGAGACTATTCTCAAACTTAACGACCTCTACAACGCCGAGGAGATTAACAACAAAGCAGTTGAACGCCTTGTAGAATCCGATCCACTTCTTTATACCGATATTTTACGCTACGCTAACTCCCCCCAGTACGGATTTAAAAAACCGCTCTCCAATATCTCACAAGTAATTTCCCTTTTTGGACTTAACTCTCTAAAAGGTATGGCGATGGTTGCCGCACTTAAAGCTCATCCGTTTAACGATCTCACACCCTTTGGGATTACTATTGAGATATGGTTTAAAGTGATGGAGAGACAACAAGCATTTTTGAATCTTTGGCTAGGAAAAACAGAGCGTCATCTTCTTAAATCCCTTGGGGCTCTCCCTTTTATCCTTGAAATAGGTCGTCTTATCGCCTCTTATGCACTGATGTTTGCCTCCAATCCTTATAGATTTACCAAAAATTCTCCCCAAGAGCTCCTTTTGGAAGAGAAAAATATTATCGGAAGTTCCGGCGATGAACTGGCCTGCAAACTGTTCGAGCTATGGTTTTTTGATACCACTTTGATTAATTGCCTCCAGTATTCACTTGCACCTGCTTATGCACATGATCCAAAATTGTGTGCTGTCCTCAAATGTGCACGTCTCCTTTTTACACTCAAAGGTATTGAACCATTTGAGACGATTGAACCTATCTTGGAAGAATATTCCTTAAATATAACCTCTGCAAAACTCGCCTATGAAACCATTACAGGAGAAATCACATGAAACAATTTACCCTTTCGGAACTCAAACTCATTACCTCAGAGCTACGTGTTTTATACGTTGAAGATGAGGCAATGATTCGTGATGGATTACTTGCAAGCTTAAAACAGCTTTTTAAAGAGGTAGATGCTGCCGAAAATGGCTCAGAAGGGTTAAAACTTTATAACACCAATCACTATGACCTCATCATCACCGATATATCGATGCCTACTATGGATGGGATCACCATGATTGATCAGATTAAAGAAGTAAATTCTGAAGCTCCCATTATCGTCACTTCCGCTCAAAATGATGCTGATAGACTACTCACGTTAATCAATCTTGGGGTTGATCGCTTCCTTACCAAACCGATCAATAAAATCAATCTTATCAATGCCTTGTACAGCGTATGCTCTGCCATCGACAACCGACGAAAAATCAAAGCGTATCAAGAAGATCTAGAGCATAAGATTCGTATTCTTCAAACCCAAATCAAAAAAGAGCATATCAAAAGTCAACAAGTCAAAAATGTTAACCCTATACCCTGTTCTGAGGCTAACCAAGACTACTTCAGCCAACTTCTCCCCGATGAGATAGATGAGCTACGCGATCTCAATGAAGAGCTTGATAGCGATATTTTAATGATGTTTCAAAATGATCACATCGATTACCCTTCTATTTCCCATATAGCAAAACAGTACGGACGTTACGGCGCTATTCTCTATGCGCATACCCTTTTTGTAGAGATAGGTCTTCAACTACAGGAGATGGCACGTGCATTTGAAATACATAAAGATGTATTTATCGAAAAAATCTCCTCGTTGCGTGAACTATTAGAGAGTTTTAATTTTACCCTCATAACATTTAGACAAAATGTATGGGAAAAACCATCTTCTGACCCATGCTTTTATAACGCGTCCCTTTTAAGCGATATCCAGCTTATCCATAACATCCTCACCCAAACCGAAGTCGACGGTGAGATAGAATTTTTCTAATGCACACTATTAATCTCCTCTATATAGGGCATCGCCAATCCTCTATGGAGATGATTCATCATTACTTCCCCACAATGCAACAGCTCACTAACGGTACTGACATACTCCAAGAGGTAATCCACAACTCCTTTGATGCGATTTTGATCGATGATTCACTTCCTTTTAGCGAAGCGCTCAACACCGTAGAGAAAATCAAAATGGTCAAAAAATCTCTTCTTACCATCATTGTAGCTACCCATCCAACCTGTGAAGAGCTTCTGCAAGCTGTCCGCATCTCTATCAATGCCGTACTGACACTCCCGTTGCAAACCCATGAGATTGAAGAGATGTCAAAAAAACTCTATTTTATCTCCCTCTCCAACCAGCAAACAATCAAACAAAATCTCTTATTAAACCAATACAAAAACGCCCTTGACTCTTGCCTCAATATCTCTAAAACCAATATTAACGGTGTCATAACCTATGTTAATGAACATTTTTGCTACCTCTATGGGTATAAAGCCGAAGAGATTATCGGGCAAAGACACGTACTTTTTCACCATCCTGAGAATACTGCAAAAGAGCAGATGATCGATTTATGGAAAAAGGCTCAATCAAAACATGTATGGCATGGTACACTTATCAACAAAGCTAAATCAGAGGATGACATCTATACCGATACCTATATCATCCCTCTTTTAAACGGTAAATACGAAATCGAAGAGTATATGGATATGCGAATCGATGTCACCGCACTTGAAACCCATCTGCGTACCCTTCAAACAAAAATTTACGAAGCTACCCAAGAGATAAAAGGGCAGCAAGAAAGCCTTATTGCACAATCACGTTCGGCGGCATTGGGAGAGATGTTTGACAATATCGCCCACCAATGGCGTCAACCCATCGGGGCGATCAATAACGCGATTATTAATGCTGAATTTGCCCTGGAACTGGCAGGGATGACAACCGATGAGATACTCGAAACCTTTAAGCAAATCAACACCTACACCGCATTTCTCTCGGGTACTATCGATGATTTCCGAAACTTCTCCAATCCCGATAAGGATAAAACCATCTTTCCTCTCCATCAGTGTATCGGACAAACCATCAACATTATTCGCGGTGCCTATGAGATGAACAACATTTCGCTTGAATACACACCCGATAATGCATTACGCACCATAACTGTATACGGACCGCAAGGAGAACTCTCTCAAGTACTCCTCAATATCCTCAGCAACGCTCGCGATGCGATCAAAGAGAATGGTTATGACAGTGGCAATGTACGGATCGATCTCAGCGCAACCGATGACTCCATCACCCTTTCGATTACCGACAACGCGGGAGGTATTCCCGAAACCGTACTCCCTAAAATTTTTGATCCCTATTTTACAACCAAAAATAAAGTACAAGGGAGTGGAATAGGGCTCTATATGTCTAAAACCATTATTGAAAAACATTTTGAAGGGAAAATTGAAGCCGCAAATGAAGAGAAAGGGGCGATCTTTACGATCACCCTTCCGATTCACAATTACAAAGAATAAACTGTTTTGCTATAAAACAATAATGCAACCGTAACGAAAATCACTTTATTTTGCCTTTAAAGCTTATCGTCTTCATATGGTTCATTGCTTGGAACTTGATTTAAAGCATTTAAAAAATCTTTTTTTGAAGCTTTTGAAGCTTTTTGTTCAATAATATCAACCGTTTGCAATGCGGATACCTTTTCACTCAAAGCATTGATGATAAATTGATTTAATGATATTTTTTCTGCCCCACAAACATCACTGACCGCTGATTTTAAATAGTCTGGCATTCTTAAGCTCATTGTTTGCATTAGATCTCTCCTATGTGGTGTAAAAACTCTTTTGGTGTCATATAAAAGTTTCTTTAAAACCATAATACAATCCTGACTCGATAAAATATTATCAATTATATTTATTATTTTTTAACGCATATTTGCTAAAATATACCAATCTTATTTATTTTGTAATCTCAATATTTCACCTCATCCATCATTTCGTGCTACGACACGGAATCAATTTTTGAGGATGGCTCCCGCATAAAGATAAGGGTTGAGCTCACAATACGATGTTTTCTCGTGTGCGGAATGACGAGATAATCGTAAATAATACAGGATTCAATAAAACAAGGAGCATGATTATGTTAGCAATGGAAAATGAACAAAAAAAATTAATCACTAGACGATCAGCTCTTGCAGGGTTATTATTAATAGGAGGAGGAATAATGATGGCAAGTAGTGAAGGAATAAAAGGTTTTTTCGGAACACTTTTCAATTATGGGCATTTATCTGAGAGTTATCATCAGATGATGCGTACATCTCATGATCCCGATATACGGTTTGGAAACTTTTCGCCTGATGGAACTAAAGTGGTTCTCAATTATCGACCGATGGTGGATAATGAGGAAGGGATTTCGTATATCGGGATTCTTGAAATTGCGACAGGCAAGCTCCAGCTGATTCGTCCACCGGAAGAATATAAGATGTGGTATGACGGAAGTTTTTCTCCTGATGGTAAAGAGATGGTATTTGCATTTACTCTTAAAAATAAACTCCAAGAAGATACTGGATTATGTATATTAAATTTAGTTACATTAACTTTTAGAACAATTCTAAAATCCGATACGGGAAGAACATATCTATCATTTTCACCGAACGGTGATCGCTTAATCTATTTTAAATCAGCATATTTTCGAACAAAAAGTGGAGAACTTAAATATAGTCATAGTGATATTTTCGAAATGGATTTGTCCAATAAACAAGAAAAGCGTCTAACTAATATTTGCTTTCGCAGTGGACGAGCAGCACCACGTTACTTTCCAAACGGAGAGAATTATATTTTTGCGGCCGACTGGCCTTATTCTGGATTTGATTACACTGAAGAAATAAAACAACGTCAAAATATACACGAGGAGAAATATAAAAGTAATATAACTTATATTAATAATAGTAAAATTCTACAAACTGAAGCCAACCCAGCAATTATTTATGAAGATATCTCATATTTTTCAGATATCTCTAAAGACGGTAAAAAAATCCTTTGTATTGCAAGAAGCCATTTACATAATACTACTCCTTACAATTATGACCTATTTCTGTATGAAGATGGCCAAAGACGCCAGCTCACCGATCTAAAATGGATGATCATTGATGGGGCAATTACCCCTGATGGAACACAGGCTGTTTTTGTCGCCGATACCACACCATCACGAGGAAGTGAACGGAAAGTTTACTTATACAACATCGAGACCAATACAACAGCACCCATAGAGTTAAAGCCTGAAAATACTAGTTGGATTAATGTAGGACAAGAGGTGCAATCATGACACTTAATGAAATTGTACCGACATACGGATATTGGGGTGGACCGGGTTGGTCTGCTGGGGAAAGAACTCCTCCAGGGAAAGAACCCGATTGGAATTATGGTGTATATGATGGTCTTGATGCACTTTTTCTAAAACATGATAAAGCTTATTGGGAAGCTGAGAAAAAGGCTGTAGCAGACCCTGTTGTTGCGGCTCAAATGATTTTTGATGCCGATATCGCTCTATTGAGTGATATAGCAAATGGCAATTGGGATTCTGGATTATACGGAGTGTTATATGCTCCATTGGCAGAACTGGCATTTGGGGCTAAGAGCTTATGGGATTTAGCTCATGTCGCTTTAGCGCAGCTAGATACACTTGGAGGAAAAGATTGGAAAAATGACCCTTTCCCCGACAATCACACTACTCGACCTATCGATCCCTCCGTCAGTGACTTCTACACCTCCGCGAAAAACTGGTCACCTCCTCGTGCTGATCCTCTCGTTCTTGACCTCGATGGAGATGGGATCGAAACAATCGGAGTGAGTGATGCTAGAAATGTATTATTCGATCATGATGGTGATGGGATAAAAACCGCTACCGGATGGGTTAGTGCGGATGATGGTATGTTGGTATTGGATCGTAATGGCAATGGGACTATTGATAACGGTGGAGAACTGTTTGGAGATCGTACGATAGTTGATGGCAAAAGAGCACAAAATGGGTTTGCGGCACTTCCTCGTCATTCCCGCAAAGGCGGGAATCTAGCTCATAAAAAAATAGATGCTGTGAATAATCAAAACTTTAAAGATACAAGGAGAGTGGCGTAAATGAATACACAGTCAAAACACAATGGAAACATAAAAATAAGTTTGTTGCAAATACTTTTGAAATCGACCTTAGTCATTGGATTAAGTGCGTGTAATAGTTCGGCGATTCAATTTAGTAATATAAATGCAAAAGGGGATAAAGCGATGTTTAATGAAATTTACAATTCAAAAATAAAACCAGATAATTACTTGGGTATACAAAAAAATTATGCTGAAGTTACGAACATGGTGATGAAGTATTTTCAAATTGGTGAAAGTAAAGAAGAGGTAATAACAAAACTATCTCAAATGAAAATCGACTCAAATGTAAAGAGTGATGGCAGAATTGTTGCATTTGGTATAAAGGGGAATAATCCTTTATTTTCTAAAGATGATGATAAAACCGTAGAAGTATTTTTTGAATTTGATAGCAATAATAAGCTAGTAAGCATTAGCTCACGTTATTTTAGACGACAATAATAAAAGGAAGATTTTTAAAATGGAAACAATAGAAGTTGGCTATAGAAATATAGGTTCATTTGGTGGCGTAGAGTATTATCATAAATTTTTGATTTATACCACTACAAATGGAACTCAGTATACAATAAGCGGATGGGAACATAAATCAAATGACCCCACATTACCGTATGGTTATATGGATGTGATGCAAGGTGAACGCTATGATGTCAAGCGACATTTAAAAATGACCAGTTTGGTGAGTTAATACAATAAACTTTTTAATATTAGAAAAATTGGATTTGCAACAGGGGGCAGTGCAAAGCCTCCTCTATGAAGGCAATGCCCGCCTTCGCGGGCGAAATGCTCTTTAGGGTGAATGACGGGAGAAAAATTAGATTGGAAGAACGCGGATTTTTTGTGAAAGTTTTTCTTTCAACGTCGCTTCGATAGCATATAATGTCCCCGTGCTGGAACTCGCACACCCATTACACGCACCCAAATAGCGGATATAGACATCGATATAATCGGGAGAATCTTTAATATCGATAACCTCCATATTTCCGCCGTCCATGATGAGAAACTGACGGATCGACTCATCGACGATACTATCAATCGCTTTGATTTTTTGCACCAACGTCATCGCTTCGAAATCTCCGTGACTTCCCGCATCGGCAGCAGCGCGCATTTTCTCCTGATCCATTTCGGCACGTACATCGGCGAGAATATCGACGAGATAATACTCACGCGCTTCGTGTCCACCCGGTTTGATACACGATTTACAGAAACCGCCCGCTTTCGTGTAATCAGTCACTTGCTCGATGGTTTTAAGATCATTCAAGCGAATCACTTCACGAAGCGTCCCCAAACTCACGCGGGCACATTCGCACACGATAATCTCATCTTCAAAGCTCGATTCATCGACACCGAGATACAATCCTGCCGCTTTTTTGATAACGTCATACGCCATAACGGAACAGTGCATTTTTTGAGGTGGAACGGCTGGAGTATTTGGCTCATCACGAAGAGCAAACTCCACATCGATATTGGTGATTTTAACCGCTTCTTGAACCGTTTTACCGATACAGAGTTCCGCCATCATGTCGGAGCTGGCGATTGCCGTGCCGCAACCGAAACTTTTAAATTTTGATTTGACGATAGTATCACTCTGCGGATCTACTTCCCAATACAAACGTACCGCATCCCCACAGCTCTCCGCACCGAAATCGGCAACGATGAGTTTATGTCCGCTTGCCGCACACTCCTCTTCAGTAATCTCCCCTTGGTTGTGGGGATTGTTCATCAATGTGGTTACTTTGTTGGAGTACTGATCCCAAAGAGACCCTCCCAATAAATCATTTTTTGCCATAGTGGTATCCTTTTAATGGTGAATGTGACATTCTCCGGCTTCACCGCCGGGGGTTGGCTGTACGATTGCATACGAGCTCGAAATTGCCCGTAACCGCTTGACTGCCGACTCAAATTTCTCTATGACGTAATCGATCTCCTCATCCGTCGTAAAACGGCTCAGACTCAGACGGATACCCGTATGAGCTAACTCATTATCGGCACCGATAGCGAGCATAACCGAGTTTGCTTCCAAATCTTCCGAAGCACAGGCAGAGCCGGTAGAGGCACCAATAAGGGCATTGTTCAAATCCCACAACATCCCCTCACCTTCAACCCCGCGAATCGAGATTAAAATAGTGTTTGGGGTACGGTTATTGCGATCACCTACCGTAAAGACATCTTGAAGTGAACCGAGCAAAGCATCTTCGAGACGATCGCGCTTGGCACGGATGAGCGCCATTTTTTCGTCGATATTAGTGGTTGCAAGCTCCATCGCCATCCCCATCCCCACGATGTAGGGGACATTGAGAGTCCCTGAACGACGACCCCCCATTTGATCCCCACCGTGCAATAATGGACTCAAATCTTGCGAATTACGGATATAAAGGGCACCAATCCCTTTGGGCCCATGAAACTTATGGGCAGACATCGACATAAAATCGACATGAACCTCTTGCATATTCACAGGGATTTTACCCACCGCTTGAACACCGTCGGTATGGAAAAGAACCCCTTTATCACGGCATATTTCACCAATCTCTTTAATCGGAAAAATCATCCCTGTCTCATTGTTCGCCCACATGATCGAGACCAATGCCGTTTTTTCGGTGATAAAAGCACGTACCGTGTGCGCCTCCACAACCCCTTGATCATTCACCGGCAAATAGGTCACTTTTACCCCTTGCTCTTCGAGAAACTTACAGGTAGAGAGGACGGATGGGTGTTCAATTTCGGTGGTCACAATATGGTTTTTATCGCCGTTTAGAATTTTATCCACCCATACCGATTGAAGAACCCAATTGTTCGCTTCGGTCGCACACGACGTAAAGATAATATCATCGTTATCACTCGCCCCGATCCCTTTATACATCTGATTAATCGCTTTCGTGATCGCGGGATGCGACGCGGTTCCATATCGGTGCAACGAGTTTGGGTTACCGTAAATCTCACTAAAAAACGGTATCATCGCTTCAGTGACGATGGGATCGACCATCGTTGTTGCGTTATTGTCCAAATAGACTTGCATTTCATGCTCCTAAGTAGGATTTCAAATAAAAGACTAAAATAGTCTTGTTTAACTTTTGGGATAATAGTGCAAACGATGTTATAGATACCTTAAGGGTTTTTTATATTTAGGATGCTTTAAGGTTGAAGCAATAGTAGTATGTATTCATTAGTCAATGACAGTAGTTTTAATATAATATGGAGTATAATTTAATATCACCCTTAAATTTAAATACAGCGAGTAAACACTTTACGATGGCAATTTCTCCGTTTAAAATTTTCCGTACTGTTGTTTTTGCCCTTTTTTTGAGAGAGCTTAAAACACGTTTTGGAAATAGTAAATTTGGGGTATTATGGGTTTTTTTAGAGCCAATGATACAAATTGTACTTATGCTATTAATTTTTAATTTTATGCGGTCGAGCATGATGCCTCAAGTCCCTTTTGCCCTTTTTTATGTAACAGGAATGCTCCCTTTTTTTATTTTTAAAAATATTGTTACAGGATTAATGTCTAGCCTGGATGCCAATCGTGCATTATTTGCCTATAAGCCTGTTAAGCCTATCGATACTTACATAACGCGTACAGTCCTAGAAGTTACTATTTATTTAACTGTTTTTACTTTTATCATCATCATTATGGGGTGGTTTTTTGGTGTTGATATTACCGTCAATCATCCACTGGAAGCATTAGGAGCTCTTGGATTAATTATTATTATGGGGGTTGGTGTCGGAATTGCTGTAAGTATGTTGGCGCATGCTTTTTCAATCACTAAAGTAATTGTCAATGCGGTAATAACGGTACTTTATCTTGTTTCAGGTGTGATGTTTCCAATCTGGTTAATTCCCGCCGAATATCTATCCGTCTTACAATATAATCCAGTATTGCATGTTATTGAAATTTTTCGCGAGTCTTTTTTTTCTTATTATCCTACAATAGAGGGAATAACCATCGGTTATCCTATCTTTTTCACTTTGATTGTTTTATATATCTCTCTATGGTTTTATTATCGTAATCGAATTGCATTAGGGACAAGTACATGATTATTTTAGATAATATTTCAAAGTCGTACCCTTTAGCCGGGGGAGGGTATCATCATGTTTTTCAAAATCTCTCATTCACCTTTCCTGAGAATCATAGTATTGGCTTGCTGGGGCCAAACGGTGCTGGTAAATCAACATTATTGAAAATTTTAGGGGGAATCGATATCCCCGATAGTGGACGTGTAATAACGGATAAATCGATTTCTTGGCCAGTAGGGTTATCCGGTGGATTGCAAGGATCTCTTAGTGCACGGGATAACATCAAATTTATTTGTCGTATTTATGGGTATACTGGGGATCAGATGCGAGAAAAAATAACTTATGTCCAAGAATTTGCTGAGATCGGTGAATATTTTGATCAGCCTATCAAATCATATTCGTCCGGCATGAGATCACGAATAACCTTCGGTCTTAGCATGGCGTTTGATTTTGATTATTATCTAATTGATGAGATAGGCGCCGTCGGGGATGCTCAATTCAAACAAAAAAGTACCGCAGTTTATAAAGAGAAATTAGCCAACGCAAATGTTATCATGGTGTCTCACAACATGGCAGATATTCGATCCCTATGTCACTATGTTGTCATTATTAATCACGGGGAAGCAACTATCTATGAAGATGTTAATGAAGGGATCAGTGTGTACCAAACAATAGGACAAAAAAAATGAGATTCTCAAAACCGTTTACACTCTTTGTATTGATTCCATTAGGAATTGCAATGGCATATTATTTTTTCTTTGCTGCAAACCGTTATGTTAGTGAAAGTGTCGTCAGCGTCACTCAGGCTAACGGGGCAGATAGTTCACTTAGCGGTTTAGCTATGCTAACAGGAATGACTTCATCATCTAAGCAAGATACCCTTTACTTACGTGAATATATCCATTCTATCGATATGCTGAAAACTTTAGATCAAAAAATTGCCCTTAAAAAAACTTTTCAAGCTCAAAAGCGAGATCCCCTTTACCGTTTGTATGATTGGATGCCAGAAGAGTTATATTTATTGTATTATCAAAACCGTGTCGAAATTGTTTATGATGACATAACGGGTTTATTAAAAATAAGGGCTGAAGGGTTTACGCCGGAACAAGCACAACTTCTTTCATCCACCATTTTAGAAGAAAGTGAACAATTCGTTAATGAACTTTCTCACAAAATGTCCCGTCAACAACTCACTTTTGCAGAATCAGAATTATTAAAAACAAAAGAGCGTTACAGCAATGCTAAAAATAAACTTTTAGCATTCCAAAATAAATACGGGATGTTTGACCCAATAAGTCAAGCTCAAGCAAAAGCATCATTGTCTACCGGCTTTGATACACAACTTGCTCAAAAAGAGGCTGAATTAAACAGTATGCTTTCTTATCTGCAAGAGAGTGCTCCTCAAGTAGTTACTCTCAAAAGTGAGATCGCGGCTATCAAACAGCAGATGAAAAAAGAGAGTGCAGCGGTTGCTTCTTCATCCGGGAAACCGATGAATGCGTTAGCATCAGAATTTCAAAATTTAACTATTGATGCAGGATTTGCGGAAGACAGCTATAAATTAGCACTAACTGCAGTAGAAAAAAGTCGTATCAACGCCCTTCAAAAAACTAAATATTTAGCGGTTATACAGAATCCTCCTCTCCCTGAGATGGCTACATATCCGCGCCGTTTGTACAATTTGATTACATTATTTATCGTATTGTCGATATTATTTGGAATTGGACGTCTTATTAAAGCCACCATAGAGGATCGTAAATACTAATGAAAACACTAAAATTCTTCACTTTACAATTGTTACTATCCATCAATCTCTTTGCCGTTGATGTATCATCCATCACCATGAGCGAAGCCAATAACTCATCGATCTCACCAATAAGTACCAAAGCAATTTTTGGAGCACATCTCTTTAACGGTAACTTTACCCAAAGCACCCAACATATCTATAATCCCGATTATCGACTTGCAATCGGAGATGTTGTGACGATTAAAATGTGGGGAGCTTTTGACTATGAGCAACCACTGACTATTGATTCTCAAGGCAATATTTTTATTCCCAGAGTAGGAACGGTACAGCTTTTAGGGATTCGTAATGGAGATTTAGTAACAACTATCACCAATAATGTGAAAAAAGTGTATCGCAATAATGTGTATGTTTATGCAGATATGGGAGCATATCAAAATGTCTCCTTATTTGTTACCGGAAATGTTAATAAACCGGGACTATATAAAGGGCTTAGCTCCGACTCCCTCTTGCAATATATTGACAAAGCTTCAGGAATTAATCCTGAATTTGGTAGTTTTCGGCGTATATCTGTCTTACGAGATAATAAAATACTTAAAAAAATTGACCTCTACGATTTCATGCTTAACGGACAAATGGAACTGTTTGCCTTTCGGACAGGAGACGTCATATTGGTTGATAGTGTCGGAACTTATATCAGCGCATTAGGAGAAGTGCAACGCCCTTTCCGTTTTGAAGCCAAAGAGTTAACGATGTCTCTCTCAGAACTTGCTCGTCTTAGCGGGATAAAGCCGACAGCAACCAATGCAGTTGTTAAAAACTATGGTAGTGATAATCATTTAAACATTAAATCATATCCATTTAACAAATTTAATTCTATCACGTTGAGTTCTGGAGACACAGTAGAATTTTTACCCGATTACTCAGCATCGAATGTTCAAATAACTATTGACGGAGAACACTCAGGATTACATACGCTCATTGTACCTAAAGGGACAACTTTAGGAAAACTACGTCAGCAGATACATTTTAATACTGAGTCCAATGTCGACGCAATCCAAATATACCGTAAAAGTGTTGCGGAGATACAAAAAAAGTTGATTGATGCCCAACTGCATGAGCTGGAAACACTAGCACTTACCACCTCTTCTGTTTCACCTCAAGAAGCTTCAATGAGGTCACAAGAGACTCAATCAATTCTCCAATTTATCGATCGTGCAAAAAAAGTAGAACCAACCGGTCAAATCACGATTAGTGACCTTTCTGCGCTTGATACTATCGTCTTACAAGAGGGTGATACTATTCGAGTTCCAACAAAAAACAATATTGTTGTTGTTCAGGGAGAAGTGGCTCTTCCAGGTGCATTTACCTATATGGACAAATACACTTTAAATGATTATATTGCAATGGCAGGCGACATCAGTGAACGTGCCAATAAAGAACGTATTTTAGTAATTCGTGCAAGTGGAAAAGCAGAAAAATATGATGCATCCATGTTTTCGTTTAATAACCAACCTAAAATGGAAAAAGGGGACTCTGTTTTAGTACTTCCAAAAGCTGAAAGCCAAACACTCCAAGTAGCTAGTGCAATAACGCAAATCCTTTATCAAATCGCTATTGCTGCAAACGTCGTCTTAAAATTCTAGCCTTTTTTCGTGAGGTTTTTCACCTCACTTCTCACAATAACTTCTTGTTATTTTTCTTAATACAAAAATTAGCTTTTATAACCTAAAATGATTTCCATACAAATCACGAAAGGATTTACTATGGCAACAATACTTTCAGCAACAGTCGTTAACAACATTCTAACAATCACTTATGATGAGGCAATGCAACTAACAAACCCATCCAACGTAACTTTTTATACAAGTACGGGAAATCAATTAGGTATTACTGCTGTAAGTGGTGCGGGATATGGTTCCCCTGCCACAAGTATCTGGACGCTAACACTCAGCTCCCCTATTACATCTACCGAGTATGTGATTATGCAATCATCCGGTGGAGTAGCGCAGGGTGTTAACAGTGGACAATATTTGAGTTATGGTACAGCTTTCGTTGGAGGAAGCGGTGTCTCATCGATCGATTTGATGAATGTTTACAATTACAATCAGCCTTATTCTGTTTTTGCCAATAATGGAGCCGATAGTATCACGCTTAGCGGTGGCAATGTACCGACTTACGTCAACCTCACAGAAAGCACTGCTGCTTCCGACACGGTTAGTTTTGGAGATCAGTGGGTAAATGATAGTTTTAGCTTATTGACGCAAGGACCTCAGATTATCCAAGGTTTTGATATTTCCGGAACAACAACCAATGATAAGCTTAGTATGATTTCTAATGTTATAGCCTCCAATACCGTAGGTTATGTTGATGGAACCGATGTCGGGATTTTCGCTTCGCACAGTATTACCAATGGTCTTGCTTCTTTTAAAGATACGAATGGGGTAATCATTACCATCGATACGGCAGAAAAAGCGCAAGCAATGTACGATTATCTTGAAACCAATATTACTACTCCGGGAACCACTATTGGAACACAAGTATCGGTAGATGGTACAGCTCTTGGGATTTATCAAAAAGGAGCAACGGGGAATAAAAGCCTTGTAGTTGCACTCAATGGTATATCCGGAGCGACTCTCGGCACTACCCAAGGGACAAACGTTGTTCAAATCGTCGATACGACAGGTCCTGATATTTTAAATGCAGTACTTACCTCCAATGGCATCAACCTTTATTATGGAGAAACGGTTGCTTCGGCTCTCATTACCGGACTTAAGCTTTATAAGAATGGTACTACCGATATGGGCACTTTAACCCAATCACTTAATGGTTCTACCGTCACAATGACCTCCTCTACACAAACCCTAAGCGCTACTGATTTCGTTGTCGTCGATGCTACTGCAACTCATGCATTTACAGCAACCGATGGTGTAGGCAATACCTTTACCAGTACCGATCCCTTTATGTCTGCTATGGGTGGAACGGGGGATAACATCATCGATCTTTCACTATTAACTGGTGTGACAGAAGCTGAAGGTCGTGCTGGTAATGATACGATTACCGGAACGCCTGGAAACGACAAACTGCGCGGTGATGATGGCAATGATACACTCAATGGTGGCGATGGAAATGATGAACTCGATGGAGGTAATGGAAACGATACACTTAATGGAGAAATTGGTTCGGACAATATGAGCGGTGGAATGGGTGATGATACGTATGTCGTTGATGATGCAGGAGACAACTATTGGGAAAACGATAATGCGGGCAATGACACAGTTTTAAGCTACCTAGATTATTCTTATTTACAGTGGAATGTCGAAACACTCAAAATCATGAATACCGGCGTAGCTAGTGCCTTTGGGAATGGACAAGACAATACTATAATAGCTGGAAGCGGTGACAATATCATCGATGGAGGAGGAGGCAACGATACTTTATCGTATATAAATGCAACAGGTAGTATAGTCATTTCTCTTCTCTCCACTTCTCCACAAGCGACAGGGGCATCTGGAAATGATACAATTTTTGGATTTGAAAATGTGACAGGAAGTGCATACGCAGACATAATCACCGGTGATAATAATGCAAACGTATTGGATGGTGGCATTGGAAATGACACCGTTTTATACGATCAAGCCACTGCCGGTGTTACAGTAAACCTTGGACTCACCACCGCACAAAATACTATCGGTGCAGGTACTGATACCTTGCTTAACTTTGAAAACCTTGTCGGATCAAACTATGATGACACATTGTCCGGAAACGCTCAAGCAAACATCATTCATGGCGGAGATGGTAGTGATACCATTAGTGCCGGAGCTGGAAATGACACGATTTACGGTGATGCTGGAAATGATTTTATTGGAGCATCAGCAGGAGATGACTATCTCGATGGAGGAAACGGTATTGATGAGATTCAATTCGCACAAGCGGGAAGCGGAGTAACCGTTGACCTCGAAATCACCACGCAACAAGCCACAGGTGGTGGCGGTAACGATACGATTCTCAACTTTGAAAACGTTATCGGTTCAAACTACAATGACACTATCTATGGAACTGAAGGGGACAACTATATCAAAGGTAAAGCAGGAGATGACATCATCTATGGACGCGGTGGAAATGACTTTATCGGAGGCGGTGATGGGAACGATACAGTAGACGGTGGAAATGGCATCGACACATTTACCTTTGAAAATGCCACGGGAAATATCACTGCAAATCTTAGCATTACCACAGCACAAAATACAGGATATGGCAATGATACCATTTTGAATTTTGAAAATTTAGACGGTAGTGCCTATAACGATACACTTATTGGTAATTCAAGCGATAACCAAATCAAAGGTAACGGTGGTAACGATACAATCAACGGAGGAAATGGTACAGACACTGCTCTTTACACATACGCTTCAAACGACTATACTATCATTGGCAATAACGATGGTTCTATTTCCGTTACCAATAACATAACTGGAAGTGAAGGGAGTGACATCCTTACAAATATCGAATTTCTTCAATTTTCAGATACGATTATCGATGCTTCTCTTTTCAGCAATACTCCACCCACTTCAAGCAATGCAACTCTCACTACCAACGAAGACACAGCAAAGATATTAACCCTAAGCAACTTTGCATTCACAGACATCGACAGTGGTGACATCCTCACCAAAATCATGATTACAACCCTCCCGGCAAAAGGTTCACTGACATTCAATGGCTATAGCGTCACCCTAAACCAAGAGATTTATGCTTACGATATCAGTGGAGGCAATCTTATCTTTACCCCAGATGCAAATGGCAATGGAAACACTTACACATCATTTGGATTTAAAGTCTCTGATGGTATTGCATACTCTGCAACTGCAAATACAGTAACATTCAATGTTACACCAATACGCGATGATCTTGTTTTAACCGGAACTGCTGGAAGCGATACCCTAAACGGTGATGCAATTGATGCAGGAAGTTATGACACCCTAAGCGGCTTAGAGGGCAACGACACCCTACTAGGCTTAGGAGGTAATGACATTCTATCCGGCGGCTTAGGAGATGATATCATGGATGGAGGAGCAGGCGTAGATACCCTAACCTACATTACAGCCAGCGCGG